>DOMD01000095.1 GCA_003510525.1 Candidatus Omnitrophota bacterium | reverse complement strand
ACCCCATCTTGCGCAGTTTAACGCCCACCTCATCGGCTGAGGCCGCCTCAAGAACGCCCTTAACTAATTTACCGCTTTCATCCCTGGCTTTATATAAATAATCAGGCAAACAAAACCTCCTTCTTAACCCCTCCCCGCCTCCCCTNNTCCCGGCCTTGGCCTTTTCTAAGCCGTCCTGCCTTAAGCTTAAGCCGCCGGAGGACCGGCAGTGCCTTTTTATCTCTTCGCTGGAGGCCTTGGCCACAATCAGATTATGCAGTTTCTCATCCATGGCCATTAGCTCATAAATACCTATCCGGCCCTTATAGCCGGTGTTCTTACATTTCAAGCAGCCTTTTCCCCGGTAAAATTTGATCGGCGAGTCCTGATTGCTACCCAATCCTATTTCCCTTAAGACCTCTTCGGAAGGGATGTATTCTTCCTTACAATCCTTACAAACCACCCTGACTAAGCGCTGGGCCAACACCGCGCGAAGCGAAGAGGTAATCAAAAACGGCTCAATGCCCATATCAATCAAGCGGGTTATCGCCCCGGAGGCGTCATTAGTATGCAAAGTAGAAAAAACCAGATGGCCGGTAAGNNATCACATCCGGGTCCTGGCGTAAAATTGACCTTAAACCGGTGGCGAAATTAACCCCGGCCCGGGGCTCAACCTGAATCTGGCGGATTCCGTTAAGATGATACTCTACCGGATCCTCAATGGTAACGATATTCTTTTGGGAAGAGTTAATGGCGTTCAGCGAAGCATAAAGGGTAGTGGTCTTGCCGCTTCCGGTAGGCCCGGTTACCAGGATTATCCCGTGCGGGCTCTGAATCAGCTTTTCATAACTCTTAACCACCTCTTTAGATAAACCTAAATCCGGTAAACCCATAACCGTACTGCTTCTATCCAAAAGACGCATCACCACATTCTCCCCATAGACTGTGGCCATTACCGAAACCCGGATATCTATCTGGCGGTTTTCCACTTTCATCTGAAAACGGCCGTCCTGAGGGGCGCGGCGCTCGGCAATATTCAGGCCGGCCAACAGCTTGACCCGCGAGACCACCGCCGACTCTAAGTATTTAGGCAAAGCCGGCTGGTCATAAAGTATGCCGTCAATCCGGTATCTGATTTTTAAAGCTTCCTCCTCCGGCTCGATATGGATATCGCTTGAGCCGTCGTGAAAGGCCTGCATAATGGTAAGATTAACTAACCGGATAATCGGCGGCTCTCCGGAAATCTGCTGGAGTTTTTTAAGCTCTAACTCCTCTCCTTCTTTGAGCCCCAGCCTTTCTTGATCAATAGCCTTGACAATCTCTTCAAGGCCGCCTTTAGCGCTGTAATATTCGTTCAGGGCCCTTTTGATTTCCTTCTCGGTGGCCACTGCCGCTTCAATATCAAAACCGGTTTTATTGCGCAGTTCATCAATAGCAAAAATATTCAAGGGGTCAAACATCGCGCAGGTCAGGGTGTTGGCGATTTTAAAAAGGGGAACAATCTGATGCTTCCGGGCCAGGCCCTCCGGAATAAGTTCAATTATCTTAGGGTCAATTATATAATTTTCCAGCTCAATCTGGGGCAGGTTCATATTGCTGGCCATAAAGGAAATCAAGTCCTCCTCGCTGATAAAACCCTTCTGGACAATTATTTTCCTAAAGGGCTGTTTAGTCAGCTCCTCTTCCTTCCTGGCCTCTCTGGCCTGCTCCGGGCTCAAAAGTCCAAGCTCTACCAGCATCTCGCTTAAGGTTTTTTTCTGTCGGGTCATTCTTTGACTAATTCTCTTATCTTTTCTAAAAGCACCTTGGGTTCAAAGGGTTTGGTCAGATAGGCATCGGCAGAAACTTCCTGGCCTAATTTTATATCGGCATCCATGGCCTTGGCCGTAAACATCATTATCGGAATATTAGCGTAACGGGTATCCTTTTTAAGCAGGTTGCAGACCTTGTAACCGTCCATCTTGGGAAGCATCACATCTAAGATTATCAGGTCCGGCTTTTCCCGGCGCGCCGTCTCCAGGGCCGACTGGCCGTCATTAGCGGTAAGCACTTCATAACCGGATGCCTCTAAACGGAATTTTATCATCTCTACCAACTCCACCTCATCATCAACCAACAACAAGCGCTTTTTGGCCATTATTTTTCCTCCGCCGAATGATATTTCGAGGCCAGCCTGAGGATATTATTGATATTATTG
This sequence comes from Candidatus Omnitrophota bacterium, assembly GCA_003510525.1. Taxonomy (GTDB): domain Bacteria; phylum Omnitrophota; class Gorgyraeia; order Gygaellales; family UBA12090; genus UBA12090. The sequence continues at coordinate 2,161 of DOMD01000095.1, read as the reverse complement.
ATTTCCTGCTGAAGGTCGCTGGTTTTAACAATATATCCCGAGGCCCCGAGCTTATTAGCTTGCTCAAACATCCCTTTATCCGAATAAGCAGTCAGCATAAACACCGGAAGCTCTTTATCCTGCTGGCGTATCCTCTTTAAAACCTCTAAACCGTCTATCTCCGGCATCAGGATATCCAGTAAGACCGCGTCAAACTTATCGCAGGTCAGGCATTTAAGCAAATCCAGGGCCTCTTTGCCGTTTTTGGCGGTTACCACCTGGTATTCATTAGCCTCTAATCTGCTTTTTATCAACTCCACAAAATCCGGCTCATCATCCACCAACAATATTCTTTTTTTATGTCTATTCATCTTTATATCCCTCCGATTATTTAGTTTGGTTCTTTGAAGTTTTGAGTGAGTAAATTCATTCGTTTATCGCAAAGCCGCTTTTCTTACCCCTCCCCGCCTCCCCTTGGTAAGGGGAGGATTTCTTGCCCTCCCGGCTCACCTTATTAATCCCCTCCTTACCAAGGAGGGGATAGGAGAGGTTATTTTCCTTTCGGCAGGCTGAAAGTGAATTTCGTGCCCTCACCCAGCTTGCTTTCCACCCAGATTTTACCTTGATGCAATTCTATGAACCCCTTTACAATAGCCAGCCCTAACCCGGTGCCTCTTTCTCCGGGCCCAAAATCCCGGTCAAATTGCTGGAATTTACCAAACACCATGGGTAAGTCTTCCTCAGCAATACCCTTTCCGCTATCCTTGACACTAACCTCAACTCTATCTTCCTTATCTTCAACTTGAATCTCAATATAACCCTTCTCGGTAAAGTTGAGAGCGTTTCTTATCAGCTCGGTCAAGACCCAGTTTATTTTCTTCCGGTCAGCGTTCAGCTCGACCTTATTTTGGCGGAAATTTTCTCTGATCTCTAAGCCGGATTTTTTTATCTCCCGGTCACAATCTGCTATCGCGCTTCTGACTAATTCTACCATATCCAAGGATTCTTCCTCCAGGAAGGCCTTTTCCGAATCAAGCCCGGAAATCTCAAAGATATTATCCACAATCTTAATCAGGCGGTTAACATTCTTAAAAGACTTATCTAAGAAATATTTTTGTTCCGGCTTAAGCTCTCCGTGCAGGCCTTCCACCATTTGAGAAATACCCTCGCGGATAATCGCTATCGGCGTGCGCAATTCGTGGGAAGACATATTGATAAACTCATTCTTCCGCCGGTCCAGATCCCAAAGCTCATTATTTAACCTTAGAAGTTCCTCCTCCGCGAGTTTTCGTAGTGTAATATCTTTATCATTGGAAACGAAATTGGTAATAACTCCGTGTTCGTCTTTTATCGGAGTAATGGTTTTCTCGGAATAATACAACCGGCCGTCTTTTTTTTTATTAATTAAGATGCCGCGAAAAACCTCACCCGAAAGAATCGTTTTCCAAAGCCGCTCATAGAAGCTCTGGTCCTGTTGGCCGGACTTGAGTAGGCGCGGAGTCTGGCCAACAGCTTCTTCGGCTTTATAACCGGTCTGCGCTTCAAATGCCGGATTCACATATTCAATCTTCCCGTCCTTATCGGTAATAACGACCATATCCGCGGTCCGCCTGACGGCCACGGCCAACTTTTCTAACATTATCTGATCCCGTTTATGGTCAGTAATATCCTGGAATATCTCTAAAATCGCCGTTTTACCCTGATAAATCATCCCGGTATGAGAAATCTGAAAACTCTTCCCTCCGAGCACTCCGAAAACCTCAATAGTCGCGGTTTCACCTAAAACAATACCGCCCATCAAAGGGCAATCATCGCATTGCAGTTTATCATCCCGGTAAAGTTCCCAGCATTTCTTGCCGAGAGCTTCCTTGCCAAAGACGGATTCCAGCCGGGGATTTAACCACAAAACATTTCCATCCTTATCCACGATATCCATTCCAAAAGGAATGGCCCTGATCAAGGAACTATTGACCGCGTTTGCTTCTTCTAATTCTCTTTGCCTCTTTTTGCGCTCGGTAATATCGCGCAGAAAAGCAAAGAGCCGGCCGGCTTCAACAGCTAAATAATTAACGCTGACCTCCAGATCCACAATTCTGCCGTCTTTACAGCGATGATTACTTTCAAAGCGGTCGCCGCCGGAGGCTATTATCCGCTGGATATGCCTTTTGGTGTCTTCGGGTTT
>DOMD01000036.1 GCA_003510525.1 Candidatus Omnitrophota bacterium | reverse complement strand
CGCATTGTGTTGCTCCCTGAATCATCATTCATTTCTCTACTCCTCCTTTTCTCTGGCTCTTTCGCAAGTTACAAGGCATCACCTCGTAAGAACAACTAATAAGGCGAGAAAAAAACAATCCGTGGCTAGCTATTCTTCTTGCCAAGCTGTAACGCCAATTCATCCAAAATTTCTTTCTCTTTCGTCCCGTTAGTAAAAATATTGATCCACCTTTGCCCGGACGCATTATACCCCTGAAGATAGACAATTATTTTCACTTGTGTTTGTCCTGAAGAAACGGTTTCAACGTAATAATCAATCTTGTTTCTGGCATAAAGCCATGCGCCCGCGAGGTTACTACTTATCTTTAAAGGAGGCATCTTCGCGATTTCCTTAAGCTTCTCTATTGTGATACGATCATACCCGGTTAATATTACCCCTTTTGTTTTATTTTTAACCGTAACGGTATCTCCCTTTTTAGAAATTACATCCAGAAGATTATTCCAGACATCCTCGTATGAACCCAAAAAGGCCCGTGTTCCCAAAGACGTATCCCGCTTCGCCGCAATAGTCGCGCAGCCACAAATAAATACTAACAAAAATGGAACCCACCCGAAATAAAGCGTTAGGTTACTTTTTTTATCGCCTCTTCGGGGCAAAATCCCAACCAGTTCCATCCGCGCGCCTGAAGGCTCTACCATTTTGAAGCGCTGGAATAATCCGCTGTATATTCTTACAATCGCTGATTTATTATTCATTTAAATAACTCCCTGGCCTGATTATCCGCTCAACGATCTTAAAGATGAGGGGTAATTCATGGGCCATATTAAACCTGTCTCCATTACCCCTCATCTTTATCCAAGAATATACCTAAAATTGCGTACTCAACTGTAGAGCAAACCTATCTTCATCAGCTATACTATTAGTAGATGCGCCATTTCTCCCTCCATAAAATTCATATTCAGCGGCGAGAGTCGTGCTATTCCAAAGGCTCCATCTGATTCCAGGGGTAATCCCAAACGTGTTATTTCTTGAGATTTTAGTATCCGGGTCATAATAGTCATATCTAATAAATCCCANNGCGGCTATATGGGAATTCCTATTGTTATCTCCCCACACAAACTCACCCCAAAGCATCCAGGGTTTGCCGCCTAAAGAAACATCCTGGCTGGGAAAAGGCACATCGGGGTATTTAAAATGCACTCCGTAACGCTTAATATCCCTGACATGCTGGGTATTATTAACATTAGAAACTATATTGCGCGTATAAGGAGCGAAAAGATATGAACTGCCGAACACAATATCTTTATACTTGGCCTCTACCCGGGCGGTAACATCCTTAGCCTGGTCGTTATCATATCCGGAATAATGATTCACATCGCCGCTGCCATTAAACACACCGGCGGCAAGTGAAAGGTTTAAATCTCTGGTCGGATCAAAATTATAGTATCCGGCTATTCCAACCTGCCTTTCCCGCAACCTCCAACCGTCTATCCTCTGGCCTCTGATAAGCGCGCTGTTAACGCTCGTCCGTCCGCCATAAACATAGCCTTCCTCGTCGTCATTATCCCAACCGAAGGGGTAATGGAAATTACCGATTTTAAGCCCGGTGCCGCCGGCAAAGGCTAAAGGCCCGTCTTCTGTATGCAGGTCAATCCAGATATCTTCCGCCTCCGCGTGTTTTTCATGAATCAAATCATATTCCGCGTAAATAGAAAGATTCTTATGCAAGGCGGAATCCAGGAATAATTCTAACTCGTAAAACTGAAATCCGGGCTCGCTGGCATGAGTTTTTTCATTCTGACGATAACGCATTGTAATTTCACCGGCAATATTTAATTTTGACTCTTCATCCAATCCCATCGCCTCGCGCAATTTAAAACTACCGCTCTGGAAGGCTTTATCAACCCACGGCTTAGTCTTCTCCTCAAGCGTAGCGATTCTGGAATCTTTCTCCTTAACCTCGTTCTGCTGAGCCGCAAGCTGGTCTTTTAAAGCATTCAGCTGAGCCTGGAGGTTCGTTGTTTGTTGTTGATATTGGTCCTGCAGTGTTTTAATCTGGGACTGCACGGATTCAATCGTTGCCTGCGTATCCTGTTCTGAAGCCCCGGATGTTCCACAAGTTGCCAAAAAAAATAGAAATAACATTACTGCCGCAATAGGTAATTTCGACATATTGTTCCCTCCTTATTTTTAAAGAAAAACATGCTGCCGCTATCAAACCTTATCCTTCAACTCCCACATTTCTCCTTTCTTAATTAACAGATTATGCTCTGGTAAAGCAGTTACCTGTTCTACCCCTTTATCATTTGCGCGTATAATTATCAACAGGGTTTCAGCCATGTTTTTTAGTAACTCCCCGCATCTATCCTTTCCAAGGACAAAGGCCGCGGTAGACAAAACATCCGACTCCAACGCCCAAGAAGATACCGCGCTTACGCTTACTATCTCGGTATGGCAAGGATACCCATCCAAGGGGTTAAGAATATGGCCATACACTCTTCCCTGGATTGCAAAGTTTCTTTCATAGTTAGCCGTGGTGGCCAGGGATTGATTCTTTAACACCAAGCCTACGGCTAACTTTTCAGGGCACAATGGATCTCGTATAGCCGCATATTCGCCTTTATCCTGGGATACATCAAAAAAATAAATTTGCCCGCCAAAATTGAGCCGGGCTTTTTCCACCCCCATTTCTCTTAGAATTATTACCACTCTATCTAAGGCATACCCTTTACCCACCGCGCCTAAATCTACGCGCAGGGGAACTTTAAAAGAAATAGTCTGGGTCTTTTTATCCAAAATGATGTTCTGATACCCGACACAAGATAGTACACGCGCTATTTCGGTTTCAGCGGGGACAGAATCTATCCTCACCGCCTGAGACCATAAATCCACTAAAGGCGCTACCGTAATATCAAACGCGCCTTGTGTCTTTCTTGAGAAAATAAGGCATTGTTGTATCAAATAAAATAACTCTTCATCAATAGCTTCAGGCTTACGATACGCGCATCTATTAATCTTATACACCTGGCTATCTTCTCTAAATCTGCTCAAAAGCGATTCTACGCGCTTTACTTCGTTAAACGCTCTTTCAATAACTTCTTTGGCTTCAGATTCTTCAGCGTGAAAAACCTCCACACTCAAGAAAGTTCCCATTAGATAACGCGTACGCCCATAAGGGAGTAGACTTGTATTATTTCTTATACAACTCATTAAAGACATAGACTAATTTCCTTATTCCGTTAGACATGCCAGTAGAAGAAATAGTGGCTCCGCTGACTCCTTTTATATCTTTCTTTAGCTTTATCGGATCCGCCTTGGTTTTACCTAAGAACTGGTTTAAGAATTTACGCTCTTTTACCGGACGGCCGCGCCGTTCTCTTAACTCCAGGACTATTACATCGCTGACCTTACCTTCTCTATCCAGAGCCAACATATAGTGAATTGGCCCCCACTTACCTTTTACTACACTCTCAACAGCATACCCGATTATCTGTCCATCCGATTCGCCAGTATAAAACTTATATTCCTTATCTAATTCAGGGTCAAAATCTATGTCAGCAGCCGCGGCAATAGATTTTTTCTGCTCTGGGGAAAGCGTCTTAGTCTCTTCTTTAACATTCTGAGCCTTGGAGAGAATAATTTTAAGGGCCTCCTCTACGCTGTAAAAAGTATCGGCATATACATCATCGAAACACAGGGAAACCTCTGGAGCGCTGACGAATATTTTCTTACAAATATACGATGCCAATTTTACAGGATAAAACGCGAAAAACAAGACCACCCCTAAACAGATACTTATCCCATTTCTAAACTTTCTCTTCATTTTTTCTCCTTTATTTTTTATACTGTTATACTATTTCTTCGCATCCAGATATCATATATAGTAAGCACAAATAAAATAAAGAAACAAGCCGCCAGAAAGTTACCCGCCATGAATAATCCCCAGGAGAAAATATCAGCGTTGATAAATCTAATCGCCCACATAGAACCTATGTCCAAGACAATCAAACAATTAGGAATAATTACTGCCAGGCACTTCACCCATTCCGAATACGAAGTGCCCAAAACAAAAATGAAAAGGGTAAAGGCAAAAATATAAATTCCGTAATAAGGAAAATATTTATGCGTATGGTCAACCAATTCAGTCCAATCCATAGTGCTATAGGCATCTTTTATCACGGAGACCTTAAAAGAAGTATCAATAAAGACATGTAAGGCCAGCACCAGATAGGTAATCCCTATTCCAAGAAGAGCCATAGTTACTAGCAGTTTCAGGCTTAAAGGGCCTTTAGAAAGAGTAAATTTCTCCATTCATTGCCTCCTTTTTCAAATTACAGCTTATTTCCTCGCTTTTTTCACAACTGTTAAAACTGTGTTGCTACCAAAGCTGAAAGCAGGTTATCGTCCGCGTCATTGACGCCGGGGCCGGAATTCTTATTCCAGTCATACCCGAGCTTTAGAATTACGTTATCGTTCCAACGATACCCTCCACCCAGCGAAAAACGGTCGTATCTATTGGCAGTAACGCTATTTAACGTCGCGGTGACATCGCCATTCATATCAATAAAGCTGTATCTGCCCGCCGCGTAGAACTTTTTATTCAAATTATAAATTCCATCCACAAACCCAAGATTACCACTGCGGGTCCGGTTGCCATCGTCTTTAAATTCGCCGTAGGAGAGGCGGACAATTGCCTTGCTATCGCTAAAGACCATAGGCTCAAGGGGCTTTTTCCCCTTACCGAAATCATACCGGGCATCTAATTCCCACACGCTTCTTCTCCAGGCCATGCCGCTTTGAATCGCGCTGGTTACCCCGGCAAGAGACATCTCGGAACTCGAGCTATCCAGCTCTCCCGAATTATAATAACTTCCGGATACATACAACGGCTTGATAGGATTATGATATAATTTTCCCATAAAGGCCTTGCTGGCGGTTGAATCTGAGCCGACTCCTGAATTTCCGTCACTCACCGATACTACCACGCCTAACGGTTCAAGGCCGATTTTGTCTAACTTCACCTTGCCGGCAAATTCTAATCCTTCATCAACAACCGTGGCTCTGGCCGCGGAATTTGACGGCACTATCCCTTCCACCAGATTATCCGTCCAGGTTTCTTCGCCAAACCCGAGCTTAAATTTTCCCAAACGGGTAGATAAGCTAAACGGAGAATCTTTTAACGCCGGGATAAAATCCTTAGACTGCAAGAAAAAATAA
>DOMD01000167.1:7912-9069 GCA_003510525.1 Candidatus Omnitrophota bacterium | reverse complement strand
TTAAGACACGCTGTATGATTTCGGAAATATCGTTATTACGGATAACCTCTAAGAACAGCCTGCCATCGGTATCCTGTTTCTTGATACTAAATATCTCCCGGGCTGTTGGATTAAGGGAGAGTATCCTGGCATCCTTATCTATGGCAATGACCCCTTCAACCATACTGGTTAAAATAGCCTTACCCTGGATTGCCTCCTTATTAAGAACATTTATTCGGGCGCTTAACCCGGAAAGGACCCTATCAATTGCCTGGGCCAGCCGCCCGAGCGCGCCTTTAGAGTAAATGCTTATTCTCTGCTGGAGATTGCCTTTTTCAATCTCCTCTAATGCCGCGGTAATTATCCTTAGATGTTTTTGACTCAAGAAAAACATTTTGCTTCCCCTATTCCTCTTCTTGCTCAAAACGGTAACCGTAGTTTTTCACGGTAACAACGCGTTTTGCCGCTTGTTTTAATTTCTTGCGCAGGGTCTGGATATGCACATCCACGGTGCGGCTTTGAATCTCTATGGCATTGTCAAAACCCCAGATATTATCCAATAGATAGTCCCGCGACAAGACCCTCCCCTTAGCCTTGACCAGGGCCGATAATAACTCAAACTCCTTGGACGTAAGCTCAACCGGCTTATTTCCCACAGTTACTTTAATCTTAGAAAAATCAATTGTCAGATTTCCTATTTCGAAAATCTCCGGCAACTTATTTTTTTCTCCCGCCCGGCGAAGCACCGCTTTAACGCGCGCGGTCAGCTCCCGAATACTAAACGGCTTGGTAATATAGTCATCCGCCCCCAGTTCAAGCCCCACAATTTTATCCGTTTCCTGAGCCTTGGCGGTGAGCATAATAACAGGGATATCCGCGGTATCAGAAGACTGTTTTAAGGTTTTGCATACCTCAAGGCCGTCAATCTCCGGAAGCATTAAATCCAGGATAATAATGTCCGGATGTTCTCTCTCGGAGCGCCTTAAGGCTTCTCGTCCATCAGAAACGCTGATTATCCGAAAACCCTCTTTTTTAAGATTATACTCCAGCATCTTAATGATATCGGGTTCATCTTCTACAATCAGAATCTTCTCTCGCATTCTTATTTTCCGCCTATTTTCTTAAGCCAAACCATAAGCACCGAAATCGCAACAGGGGTTACCCCGGAGATACGCGAG
>DOMD01000167.1:0-7872 GCA_003510525.1 Candidatus Omnitrophota bacterium | reverse complement strand
ACCTCGGATAACTGGCGCCGGATAAATCCGGCATATTTTACCTCAATCTCAATCTGCGAAGATACATCTTTAGAAAATTTAAAATCATCCAGGCCTTCTAAAATACGCATATCTATTTCCGGGCGCTTAAGCAATTCTTCCAGGCTTATTCTTCTTCGTACGCAGGAAGTATTTAATCCGGCGAGTATCTTATTAATTTTATCCGCGGGGCTGATTCTTGTTTTCATTAAATGATTGATTCCCTCTTTAATCCGCGCTTGTTTGGCCTGGGTCTTTTTAAAATCCTTACTTTTAATCAGGCCAAGGGAATGGCCGAATTTTGCCAGCCTTAAATCCGCGTTATCCTCGCGAATAACCAAACGGTATTCTACGCGCGAGGTAAACATCCGGTAGGGCTCCTGTGTGCCTTTGGTGGTCAAATCATCAAGCAAAACCCCAATATAACTGGTTGAGCGGTCTAAGACCAGCTCAGGCTTATCTTGGACCTTTAAGGCGGCATTTATTCCGGCAACCAAACCCTGGGCGCCCGCCTCTTCATAGCCGGTGGTGCCGTTGATTTGACCGGCCAGGTAAAGATTACGGATACGTTTGGTTTCTAAGGTCGGATAAAGNNTTCTCTAAGCCCTCTATTGAACGCAGCATCTTAAGTTGAACATCTAAAGGCAGGCTGGTAGACACGCCGTTAGGATAATACTCAACAGTATCCAGCCCCTCCGGCTCCAGAAATACCTGATGGCGTTCCCTATCCGCGAACTTCACTATTTTATCCTCAATGGATGGACAGTAACGCACCCCGGTAGCCTTGATTTTTCCGGTATAAAGGGGAGAGCGGTCAAGCCCGAAACGGATAATCTGGTGGGTTTTTTTATTGGTATAGGTAAGGTAGCAGGGGACCTGTTTTAGTTTAAGCTTTTTGGTAGAGAAGGAAAATGGCCGGGGCCGCGCATCTCCTTCCTGAACCGGCAATTGCTTAAAGTTTATACTGCGGCAATCTAAGCGGGCGCAGGTGCCGGTTTTAAAGCGCAGGATGTTAAACCCTAAATTCCTGAGAGAATTTGCCAAGCCTATTGATGGCGCTTCTCCAATTCTTCCACCCGGAGTATGCTCTAACCCAATATGCATTAAGCCATTGAGGAATGTACCGGGGGCGGCCACTACGGTTTTAGCGAAAATTGATTCACCACTATGAAGCTTCACTCCATAAGCGGCCGTTTCTTTAACTAATATCTCAACAACCTCTCCTTGCTTTATTTTAAGGCCTTTCTGTTTTTTAAGAACGCTTTGCATGTAGGCCTTATAGCGGTGCCGGTCTTCCTGGGCCCGGGAAGACTGCACTGCCGGCCCCTTAGAACTGTTTAAAACCCGAAATTGTATGCCGCAGGCATCCGCGGCCTTAGCCATCTCCCCGCCCAAGGCGTCAATCTCCTTGACCAATTGGCCTTTGCCTACCCCGCCGATAGCCGGATTACAACTCATATGGCCGATGGTATCTAAGCGCATCGTAACCAAAAGAGTTTTACAGCCAATCCGGGCCGAAGCCAAAGCCGCCTCAATCCCGGCATGTCCAGCGCCAATAACAATTATATCTATTATAGGGACGGTTCTCATTTTAAAGTGAAAAGTGTCACTTTTTTTGCACGGAAATAAGCATTTCTTACGTCTATATAAGTAGGAGGTGATTACTATGCCAAGAATGGCAAGATTACTGCTTAAAAACTCTTGTTATCATATTATAACAAGGGGTAATCAAAAACAAGATGTTTTTATGGAAGAAGCGGATTATAAACGTTATTTCAAAGTGCTGACTAAATACACTAAACGCTTTAAAGCAAAACTCTACTCTTTTTGCCTAATGCCCAACCACATCCATTTGCTTTTAGAGCCGGAGGTGCCGGAAAAATTGGCAAAGCTAATGCAAGGGCTTAACCTATCATATACGCTCTATTTCAACCGCAAATATAATAAGGTTGGGCATCTTTGGCAGGATAGGTTCCTCAGCAAGGTTATTACAAAAGATGCATATTTATTAGATTGCATAAGCTATATTGAAACTAATCCAATAAGAGCAAATATGGTAACCCACTTGCAGGATTATAGGTGGAGCAGTTACAATTTACGCTTAAGGCGGGATCACGACATCATTACTGAAATTGAAATCTAAAAGGGACGGTTCTCAATTGTAGGGACGGTTCTCTCTAAGATGACTACGTTTAGAGAACCGTCCCTAGACTGAGGAGAACCGTCCCTAGACTGAGTCCATAGACTGAGGAAAACTGTCCCTGTTTTACTTGGCGTGTTGGACAAGGAAAGGGAGAATGTCTTGGCCGGTGAGCTCGCCGATTGAGCCGAGTTTGGCGGCCTTCTCAGAAAAACTCAATGAACCATCAGGCTTGATAGCGCCTCCGACAACTAAAAGCGGAACGGGATCAGCCGAGTGGCTTTTAAGCTTACAGGGGGTGGAATGGTCCGCGGTTACCGCGATAATGTAGTCCTGCAGGTTAATTTTAGGGATGAGACTGCCGAAGAAAAACTTATCTATTTCCTCAATTGAAGTCCTCTTCTTATTGAAATTCCCATCATGAGCCGGCTCATCAGGGCCTTTAATATGGATATACAGGCCATCAAAATCTTTACTCTTCTTAATGGCAGTCTCTGCCCATAAAGGATAATCTACTTCCGGCTTTCCCGTAGATAACGGTAAATTTACCACATCGATGCCGGTTAAAAGGGCGATGCCTTTTTCCACCGGCATCTGCACAAATGAGCCGAATTTTAAGCCATTAGTTTCCGTAAAAGAAGGAAATTTTGGCAAACAATCTCCCGCGTCTCGGGAAACAATGGCGTTACCCACCATCTTGCTCTCAGCGGCTCTTCTTTTATTAGTTTGCGCTTCTTGCAAAACCAGATGCGCTTTTTGGGTCCATTCATTTAGAAGCTTGGCCGCCTCAATTGCCTTAGGGTCATTTTCATGGCCTTCAACCGGCCTTGATTCCTGAATAGTATTGGGAAACTTTTCCAAGGCAATTCCAAACACCCCTTCCCGGCCATAGGCTGGGTCAGGATTAGTAATCCAGCCGGATAAACGGCCGCGCTGACTGCGAATAACCAACACTCCCCGGTGTCCGATAGTACTGCGAAATTCAAAGGTTCCGGAGCTTAAGATTACCTTGGAATTTAATTCCTGGGCCAATGCCTTGGCCTCCTCAGTAGTAAGGTTTCTTCCTACCCGGCGGTCAAGAATAGTTTTGCCGTCTTTATCCACCGTGGCAAAATTAACCCGTAGCGCTAAATCACCGTCATGGATTTCTAAACCCTCGGCATACGATTCCAGGGGGCCGCGTCCGGTATAGTATTTATGGGCATCATAACCTAACAGGCAAATCACCGCCACATCCGACTCCGGGGCAATCCCTTTAGCCACCGGATAGACTATTCCGGTCTTTCCCTTTTGGGCCAGCTTATCCATATGAGGAGTAAATGCCGCCTCTAAAGGCGTCTTATCCCCCAATTCTTTTATCGGTAAATCCCCTAACCCGTCTAAGACAACATATAGTATTTTTTTCATATTTATACATGTAATGTGTAACGAAGTAGGGGCGCGGTCTCCGCGCCCTTTGCCATCATTAGGGCGGGGAAACCCCGCCCCTACTCATTTAACACTTCGAATACCCGCAGGACTGGCACTTCACACAGCTTTCTTCATGACGAAGGGCTCCGCCGCAGTCAGGGCAGACCCCGATTATATCCGAGGTAATATTTTGTTCAATCAGATGCTCCTCAGCCTTAGTGGCCTTGGAGGAAATCTCCCGATGCTTATGCGCGGTGCCGATATTCAAAAGTCTTTTCTCAACCACCCGGGCAATAGCGTCGGCGCAAGAAAATATCCGCACCCCTTTTTCCCAGGAAGGCGAAGGACAGCGAATATTGCGTAATTGCTCAATTATCGCCTTAACCTCGATTCCGGAGCGAAAGGCCAAAGATACTAATCTCCCGATCGCCTCTAATTGACTGGCGGCGCAGCCGCCGGCCTTACCCATCTGGGTAAAAACCTCAAAAGGCATCTCTTCTTCGTCGGAATTTATGGTTACATAAAGATTACCGCATCCGGTGGCTACTTTAGTAGTGGTTCCCACCACCACCTCCGGCCGGGGGCGAGGGGCAATCTTATCATGGGGTTCGTTTTTTTTCTCCTCCTGCACAGCTGCCTCCTTCTTAGGATTCTTTTCTGGACGCTCAATATTTAACACCTGTTCTTCCCGGCTCCGGTCGCGATACACGGTTACCCCTTTACAGCCTAAATTATAGGCCAAAAGATAGGCCTGCCGGACATCTTCCAGAGTTGCCTCATGCGGCATATTAATGGTCTTGGAGGCGGCGTTATCCGTATATTTCTGAAATGCCGCCTGCATCTTAATATGCCATTCCGGGGAGATATCATGGGCCACCACAAAAACTTTTTTTAGCTCCTGGGGTATTTCCTCTATGTCCTGAATACAGCCTTTCTCGGCGATTTTAACCATCAGTTCCCGGGAATAAAATCCCCTCTCTTTAGCAATCTCCTCAAATACCGGGTCAGCCTCAACCAGCTTATCCTGATCCATTACCATCCGATAATAAGATATGGCAAAAAGCGGCTCTATCCCGGAAGAACAGGGCCCGGCAATAATACTGATGGTTCCGGTGGGAGCAATAGTAGTGAGGGTGGCATTACGCAGTTTTTGGGCATTAGGTTGGTCATAAATACTTCCCTTGAAGGCGGGAAAAGGCCCCTTGAGACGGGCAAGCTCCTCAGATTTCTTCCTGGCTTCCTCCCGGATACAAGACATAACTTTTTCAGCTAAAGAAATGGCCTCTTCAGAATCATAGGAGATACCCAGGCGGCAAAGCAAGCTGGCCCAACCCATTACTCCCAGCCCGATTTTACGGTTCTGACGGGTCATCTTCTCGATTTCCGGCAGGGGGAATTTATTGGCGTCAATCACGTTATCCAGAAAATGCGCGGATAACTGGGCGGTCTTTTTTAATCTCTCCCAATCAATTTCAATACCCGTATCTTTCTTAATAAACATCCGCTCTAAATTAATCGAGCCTAAATTACAGGACTCATAGGGCAAAAGTGGCTGCTCTCCACATGGGTTAGTGCTTTCAATGGCGCCTAATTTAGGGGTGGGGTTATTAGCATTTATTTTATCAATAAAAATTATCCCCGGCTCGCCGTTCTTATGGGCCTGCTTGACAATCAAATCAAAGACATATTTGGTGCTAAGACGTTTTACCGGCTTCTTGGTATGCGGATCAATTACTTCATACTCCTCACCCTTTTCCAGCTTGCGCATAAAATCATCGGTAACCGCTATCGAGATATTGAAATTGGTTATATCTTTATCCGACTCCTTGCAGCGGATAAATTCCAAAACATCCGGATGGTCTATCCTTAATATCCCCATATTGGCCCCCCGCCGGGTGCCTCCCTGCTTGACCGCCTGGGTGGCGGCGTCATAGACCTTCATAAAGGAAACCGGCCCCGAGGCGATGCCTCCGGTAGAAAGAACCATGCTGTTTTTAGCCCTTAATTTAGAAAAAGAAAAGCCGGTCCCTCCTCCGCTTTTATGGATCATCGCCGTGGCCTTAAGGCTCTCAAAGATTGACTCCATTGAGTCCTCAATAGGAAGGACAAAACAAGCTGACAGCTGGGAAAGCTCCCTCCCGGCGTTCATAAGAGTAGGAGAATTAGGCATAAATTCCAGGTTAGTCATCATACTGTAAAACTTATTCTCCAGGTCCCGGATCTGCGCCTCATTCCGGCCGTAGGCTTTTTCTACGGAGGCCACCGTATGAGCCACCCGGCGAAAAAGCTCATCCGGGCTTTCAATCACCCGGCCCTCTTTGTCTTTTTTGAGATAGCGTCTTTCTAATACCTTGAGCGCGTTATCGGAAAGTTTTACGGTCATGGCCGCCTCCGGATTCTAATAACTGGTTTATGTTTGAAATTCAAAAACCTTCAATCCTAAATTCACCTTAACCAATATATCAGCAAAAAAACTAAAGTCAAGTAAAATACTATATATTGTGGATATAATAAGGCAGGGATACAACAAATAGTGCGTAGGCCTATTTAATTCCGTCGAGAAATCTGCTGAAATTAGAGGTAAGAGCAAGCACCTCATCCGCCCTCTCCTCAGAAACCCCGCTTAATCCGCAGGAAGGGCTCACCAGACAAAAATTATCCTGGCGGCCGATTTTATCCAGCAAAGCGTTTGGTTCGGGCAGTTGGCCTTGAGCGCTGTTGGGAATAATCCCAAAGGCCAGGAGGCCCTTTCGTTTGAGAAAATTCTCTAATTCTTCGCGGTAAATAAAAATAGTCTCTAAATAATTGTAGGCATCGAAATTCAGGATATCTATATCGGTCTTTAACACAATTCCCCAATCGGTATTTCCGCAGCAGTGAACAGCCGCGAAGGCGCCTTCCCTATGAATCGCTTTAACCACATCGTTAAGCATAGCGCTTACCTCTTCGTTCTGGATATTAAAAAAACTTGAACCGATTGAAACCAGATACGGCTCATCAATACAGATGATCACCCGCGAAGAAGGGCTTATGGATTTCATTTCCCTGACCTGCCATCTGGCCTTCATTTCCAAAGCCTTAACTAAACAATCGCGGAATTCAAGATTATAAATACTCGCCTTTTTATCCTGAGAAGATACTGTCAGCCCAAAACTAATCGGGCCGATAATATGGCCTTTGATATAAGAACAAGGCTCAGCCTTTAAGCAGTTTAAAAATTCATAAAACCCCCGGGCGTAATCTTTACCGATGGCGAAATAATCCAGGTCATCGGCGAGATAATGCTCGTAAAGCGCCTCTACGTTTTGAGAGTAATCATCTTTTAAGGCGTCAATCCATATTCTCTGCCCGGCCTCATCTATGACCGCGCCGGGAAGCGCTTGAGAAAACTGGACGTACATATTTTCCTTAAAATTTCTTTTGGGTAACTGCGGCCAGAAAGGAACATCCTGTTTAAGATGTTTAAAAATCAATCGGCAGGCAAGACCGGATTCGGTATGAGGAAGGCTGCCCACACCCATAGCCAGAAATCTATTCAACACAAGGGGAGTCATTCAACTATAGTCGAAGCTGATAGCTGATAGCCTATCGACTGTTTTTTATCGGTATTATTCGATTGCCTTGCAGGAATCCCTGATTACCAGTTCCGCGGGAAGTTTAACCATGGCCAGTTCTTTTTTGCCGTTAATTAAGCTGTTTAACTCCTTGACCCCTTCTTCAGCCATCTTAATCAAAGGCTGTCGCACGGTGGTAATGGCAACCGCGCCGTAGAGACTGGAGGGGTTGTCATCGAAACCGACAACAGAGATATCCTCCGGCACTTTTTTGCCTTTTTCCATAATTACCGCGATTACCTCCAAGGCCATCGAATCCGAGGCGATAAATATAGCGGTAGGCGCGTCTTTTAGCAGAAGAAGCTTTTCGGCCGCCTGGCGGGCCTCGCCCCGGGAATAATCGGTCTTGATGATATATTCCGGGTTCTCCTTGATTTTATTCTCACTCAAAGCCTCTTGATATCCTTCCAGGCGCAAGGAAGCGGACTGAGTTATGGTATCTCCGGCAATATGGGCTATTTTTTTATGGCCCAAGCTGATAAGATAATTCACCGCGTCTTTTGAGCCTTTGAGATTATCCACGGCAATACAGCTTACCTTGAGGTCTTCAACAAGGTTATTAATAACCACCGTGGGTATTCTCTCGTTTAAGGCCCATTCTAACTGCTCGCGGTTTCCGATTATATCGGCGAAGATTATTCCGGAGACTGCCTTACAGCTTAAGGCATCTCTTCCGTCAGTCAGATGCAG
>DOMD01000133.1 GCA_003510525.1 Candidatus Omnitrophota bacterium | reverse complement strand
TATCCTGTCCATGGTCAGGGTGCCGGTCTTATCGGTGCACAGGACATCCATCGCTCCAAAATTCTGGATGGAATTCAGGCGCTTGACAATAACCTTCTTTTTAGACATCGCGATTGCCCCTTTGGAAAGATTTATAGTTACAATCATCGGGAGCATCTGGGGAATAAGGCCTACGGCAACTCCTAAAGAAAAAAGCAGGGGCTCAATGAGACTCCCCCGCCGCAGGAGATTGACCGCGAAGATAAATAAAACCATAAAAAACATCGCCCGAATCATTGCCCAGGTAAAGTCATTTATGCCTTTATCAAAGCTGGTATTTATCCTCATTGTGGTCAGACGGCGGGAGATTTCTCCAAACTGGGTTGAGATGCCGGTCTTGACCACCACGGCTAAAGCGGTGCCGCTTACCACGCTTGAGCCCATAAAGGCTATATTAGTAAGCTCCGGGATTGAGCCGTTTTTAGGCTCAAATGACGCGGCGAATTTCTCTACCGGCAGAGATTCACCGGTTAGAGACGCCTGGTTGATAAACAGGTCCTTGGCGGAAATTATCCTCAGGTCGGCGGGAATCATATCTCCGGCGTATAAATCAACGATATCTCCGGGGACTATTTCCCGAATTTTTATCTCCTGGCGCCGGCCTTTTCTGATTACCGTGGCCGTGGAATGGACCATCTCGCTTAACTTTTCCGCTTCTTTTCCGGCCCGGTATTCCTGAATAAAAGAAAACAAAACGCTGGAGGCAGCCATCAAGCCCACCAAGAAGGCGCTGATTTTTTGCCCGAAAAAAAAGGAAAATCCGGCAACAATTAAAAGAACAATAACTAAGGGATTGATAAACTTAGGTAAGATAAGAAAAAGGACAGTCCTCTTCCTTTTTTTGGCGGTTTCATTATATCCGTATTCCTTAAGGCGATCCTTAGCCTCATTCTCCGGGAGGCCATCGGGGGAGGTATGCAAATTCTTTAAAATATCATCCCCGGAGGAAGCGGCGTAATAAAACCAGGCTTGGGTATTCTTGGAATTATTCAACTGAAAATCTCCATATCCATATTCATTACAATGAGTTAGAATAGCATGTCATTCCCGCGAAAGCGGGAATCCAGATAATCTGGATTGTCTGGTCAAGCCGGACAATGACAAAAGTATTTTCATCTTCATTGGTGCCGGCTTTTCGGCTGGCATGAAAGTTTCATAGTAATTTAAAGATTATACCTCTATTTCGCCCAACTCAAAAGCATAATTTTAAAAGTTAAACCCCGCTGATTAGGCGGGGTTTATAAGTTATTTTTTAAAAGTTAAATTTTATCTAAAAAAACTGAATTAGCAGTGCCAACCAGCCTTAAATTTAATCCTCGCTTAGATAACTCTCAGACTCAAAGGGATTAACTATGCTGTGCATTAAAAAGAGTATTCGCAGATACTCCTTTCCCATTTCTAAACCATACTCCTCTTTTAATCTTCCTACGCCCATAAGAGACATATCTATATCGTCCTTATACGCGCTAAGCCGGTCTTTATAGAGGCAATAACCGATATCCTCTCCCAGCCTTTCAGGAGAAGGAATATTGCCGCTTTGGATCAAATTATTTATCTCTATCAATTCCTTATTAATATCCATCTCTCTATTGATATTCCGCGGCAGGATATCGGAGAATTCCCGGATATTATTCATACCCATAACCTGAATCCAGTTGTCTCCCTTCATATCAATACCGCCGCCTTTAAAATCATTCGCCCGCGCGGCAGAATTAACCTCTGTCAATGCGCTGCTGCTATATCTATCCGGAAAACGCTTTTTAGCTATACTATTAGTCAGCTTATCAATTCCCTTGTATGCTTCTTGAATCCACCCATCTACCGCAACACGGTTTTCCAGCAATCCTCTACCGTTAATATAAAATTTAATTACCGGCTCGGTCCCTGAAGGACGGACTATTATTTTAGAACCATCCTCAAGCACTAACATAATAAAATCTTCCAGGGGAAGATTATTTTCTTTACTAGCCATATTTAATAAATATTTTCCGGACTTATCTTCGCCTAACGGAAGATGGCCGAAAGAATAAATCCCCCGTAAATCTATCTTGTTTGACAAACCAGACATTTTTTCGGGTAAGGGAATTTTTCCGAAATCCGCCATGAGCGGATTCAGGTATACACCAGCGTCGTCGGCGGAATAACCAATCGTTACTAATCCTCTTTTTGTCCTATCAAAAATCAATTTTTTATCGCGGTTATAAGCCTCTTGATTCTGAAAATCCAGCATAGCAATCACTTTTTTACCGGCTATTTCTATATTCTTAAGAGGAGTATTCCTAAAATAACCTAAAATACTCTCCCCCTCACCTTTAATAATACCCATAGCATCTTCTTCTGAGAAAGAAACTCCGGAATATTGGCTTCCCTTCTGAAGCATAGGAAAGGCCTCTTTATAATAACCATAGGTATCATAAATTCCCTCTAAGCGCTGGACCAAAGAAACCCCTTGATTTCTTGAGCGGCCAAAAATCTCCAATAACCAGAGTATTCCGGAAAGGGCGTCTTTATCGTGCATATCTAATCCGGTAGTCAGGCCTAAAGATTCCTCCCCGCCCAAGAGAATAACTTCCCCGCCATAGCGTAAAATATGACCTAATTTTTCTGAATAAGAAAGCTTTTGCCAATCCCGGTAAGGAATATTCGCCAGCTTTCTCACATATTCCGAACGTTTCTCAATCTCATCTCCAATATATTTAAAACCGGTAAGTGTCTCTATCATCTTAATCCCATTGGCTCTGGCAATAACCTTCATCATATCTCCGGAAACAACTGTAGCAGCCATTCTCAGCTTATCTTTATTCTTAAGCAGCATTTCGGCATTCCACCTCAAATCCGAGTCTATATCTTTAAATCTGGGAGCATCTTCTACTTTATTTTCTTCAGCTGAACGCTGCAATTCCCTAATAATATACTCCGTAACCACCGCTAATTGCTGGTTGCCGTTTAAAGATAAGTAGTCATCCGTGCTTTCGGCTTTTTTATTCGAATTTTTCTTTGCCGCTACCGCCGGACGGTCACCATCAGGATCCAGCCAAAATACAATATCCGCGTCTATTTCAATCGCTTTTTGAAGCGCGGTGCTCCTGGCGCTTTCCAATTCCGGGTTCGGCTTTCCGCCTTCTACTTCGCTGAACTCAGGATCCGGATTGCTTTGAACCCAAAATACCTGCTCTTCCTTTACTCCTCTTAGTTTTAGTAAATCACTTAATATTGGCTTCGCGCCTCCCCCTAAACAAGAAACCACAATCTTGGCGTTTGTTAAATTTATCTCTCTCCTATCAAAAGCACCGTTAGAACTATTTATATACATACCTTGCTGTAATTCTCTGGCTATAAACTTTTCGTCCGCGTTATAAGCGTCACCTGTAAAATCATCTCTGTCAACCGGGCGGCCTAAATACTTAATATCCTCATTTTTAAGCGCCAGTTCAAAAGCCTCATCCGTATTTTTCAAGATATTTATACCTTTATATTCTAACTCTGCCAGTTCAGCTATGGTCTGGCTTTCCAGCTCTTGGTTTAAAAACTCCACAAACTTTCCGGTAATTTGGGAGCCGTCATATTTATAAGGTTTTTTTCCGTTATCAGTCTTGGGATTATGGCTGGCCGTATTTATAGAACCGGAAATAATTTGATATCCTTCATCTACTTCCAGATTAGCCACTGTCCAAGACAATTGCGGGGTAGTGGTAGGCCTTCTAAAGACATATGGCTTGACTCCCATAATTACATTGATCAAGGCATCCAATTTTATGAACTCACCCGGGCCTTTGGCATCCGGATCATAAGAACCTCTCCTGGTATCCCCACCTATTGCCACTGCCGGTTTTACGGCAGAAGGGTCAAAAACCCCTTTTTCTACAAGCATCCGGGCGTAGGCTTCGCCTTTCACAACTTTTGCCTGAGCCGCCATCAACCGGCCCAGGGTAAACTTATTAATCCGGTTGGTTCCCAGGCCCATCTTGCCGCGCATTCCCGCGGTGCCTATAGCGGCCTGACGATACCAGCCATCGTTAATTTCTTTCCATTTCGCGGAATCATTCCCTGCCGCTTCAAATTCTTTAGCCAGCTCCTGACGCGCGCTTTCATATTCTTTTCCCTGCCAGGAACGAATATTCTCTAACGCGGCTTTCGACAATAAACCATTTTCTTGCGCCTTGTAAGCTAAGGAAATAAACTCAAGGGAAGAAGAAGCATAATAAACATTATGCTGATATATGCTCGTCATTCTTATCAAGACAGCTATAAAATTAAGCATATTAGTTTTGTCGCTAAGGTCGCTGGCTAATAATTCGGCGGTCTCCGTCTTAACGTCTTTAAACCTCTGTGAATAGGCCTGGCCATAAAGCCAGCGCTCTTCTTGAGGTAAAAGGCCGTGCAGGTAATCAGGGACATTTCCGTCAGCTTTAATTATTTCATTTTTTATATTAGAATAATCCGGCTCTCTTACGGATTGCACTATCACTTCTATAGCCAGATTATCTCCGTTACCGCCGGCGGCCTCTTGAAACCTTTTATGCTGAACCCCCGGGCCAAAATCAACGCAATCAATCCCTAAGTGCCGCATAAAATCTCTCAAAATCTCAGTTACCCCGTTTTTTACTTCGTAGAGCGTAAAATTTAAGGTCTTCCCGGATTTATGCGCCTTTAAAAGCAGGGCCGCTAACGCGCCAGCAGTATCTTCTTGAGCGGCGCTAAGCCTTTTACCGGATAATTGTTCATGAAGATCTTTAAACAATGCAGTCCTTCTCTTTTCAAGCTCTTGTATGTTATTCAAAGAAGTATCCGGATAACCGCTATTCTTGTTTGAAGAAGATAGCCTTTCCAAGAAGTATAATGTATATTTTATTATAGATTCTAACCTTACCGAAGGAATATTTGCCCTGACCGGAGCTGATTCCTTAACTCTAATTTTAGATACGAGATCATTCAAAGATTCCGCGGCCTCATCCCCGCTCACATAGCGGCCATCCTGATTAATTAACCCTAAACCTCCCCTGTTCACAATTATTCCGCCGGAGAAATTCAGCTCTTTACTGATATTCCTGTAAAAATCTTTTCTGGCTTCATTATCTCTTACCAGTAAACCTTTAACAATTTTACCTTCCTTATTTAAAAACCGGCGGGCTATTTCTGCTAAGAGCTTCTTGGCATCCTCCACATCCGGCTGTAAAAAAAGGTCTATCTGTTTCCAAATGTCATTAAGCTTCTGCAATCCCTCCTTAGCGGGATTAGTTTTATCCGGCCCCTGCATAATCTGGCGCATAACCTCCGGATCAGAAAGGTCTATATCTGTAAGCTTATACTCTCTTTGCTTCTTACTGAGTATCTGGGCGGTATTAAGCGTTCCATACCTTACGGTAATGCCCTCCACAAATTGAACTAACCGGCCAAATTCCTTCTCGGAAATCTCATTCATCTGATAGCGAAAAACAATATCTCCTTTTTTTATCTGCTTCTCAATATCAGTCCGCGGCAGGCCGGGGACATCAATTATAAAATATGCCTTTTTGCCCGTAAGCTTGACATTGCTGAAGGCATCCCTAATGGTATCAGGCGTATACACATAAGGCTGGAGCCCCACCGGCTCGCCAATACTTCTTCCCTTACCCGTGCTTTCCGCGATATTCTGGTCAAAACCTTCTCCCAGGGCGCTAAAAATAATACCGCTGGGAAAGGCTATTAGTAAATGATTAATATTTTCGCGGTATAAAGTTTCTGCTAACGTTATGCTCTCGGAATTTCCCGACCTCTGAGCCAAAAGCTCTTCTTTTCCTCCGGCGAAGATATCCTCCACTTTAAGCCCAAACAAAGCCGCGAGCACGGCCGTATTCGGCCCGATCATCTGATACCGCCCGCCTAAATTATCCAACATCTCTAAGGAAGCAACTTTATCTTCCCCCTGATAAAATTGCCTTAAGAACCCTTTCCGGAATTGGTCAAGGCGGCTGCCTTTCTTTTGAGTTTCATCATATTTTCCGGTAACCATAAATAAACCATCAAACACCAAACTTAAGACCTTTTGTTCTTCAGATTTAAGATTTAATTGTTCCAGGCGCTTTTCCGCTAAAGGAAGTCCGTCAAAAAGCTTATCTATTAATTCTTGCGCGATGGCCCTGCCGTTATCGTCTCCATATTCAACCCGCGACCATACCCGAATCAGCATCTGAAAGACCTGCTGAAAGTTTGTCATCGTCTCATCGGTCTTTCCCGACTTGCTTCCCACCTCCCAAAGCGCCTTGGTTTTCCGGTTTTTCCTGATAGCTTCCACAAGTTCATTTTCATATCCGGAATAATCAATCCCTAAAGAATCACACTCTATTAGTGTCCTATTGGGCTGGCGGCGCGTATGCTTTACCGCGGGAAATACACACGCGCTTTGCCCGCCAATTCCGATAGCAAAAACATATACCGGCTCTTTGAAGTCATCGGGAGAATCTCCATACTGCCGTTTTATAAAGGCATCTATTTCCTTCTTCATTACCGCCAGCTCTTTCGTGCCGTAGCGGGGAGTCCCTTTATAATGCCCATCTTCATCAAGGACCATATTTCCAAATCCTTCCGGATGTATTGAAAAAATCTTATTAAGCCATTTCTTAGCCAGGTCAAATACTTCCTGCTTATCAACTATCGCGGATGCCGCGGCTTGCCCTTTTGATAAAGATACCGGTATTATATTCTTGCCTGTGGGCAAAGAGATATTTCCATTTATTTCTATCGGGTTCCCGACCATTGGAAGCGCTCCTCCGGAAACATAGGTGCGCAGGGTCTGACCAGCGGGGGAATAAACCGGCTCTTTCAGGTTATATTCGCCGTCTTGGAAGGATTTCTTATACTCATTAAAATATGCTAATTTGGACCAGGATTTCGGGGAAATAAGGCCGGTGAGATTATTGGTATCAATAAGCGAGGAGTATTCTCCGGTTTTTCCGACAAAGGCCTTCTTAAACCACTTGGCCAGGACTAAGGAATAAAACACCTGCCTTAAGGCAGAATAGCGTTTAGCCGTATTTATCTCTTTGGTAAGCCGGGGAATGATTAGTTCTTGGATAAGCCGGGTAGAATACTGATTCAGCTCTTTTAACCGTGGATCATTGAATTCGTATTGCTGATACGCAGTAGGGGCGGTTCGCGAACCGCCCCTACTGGACAGGTAATCCTCTTCCAACATCACCTTGAGGTTGGCCTTGTAAATATAGGCCGCGTTAACGGAAGTATTAATAATTACCTCACCCGGCACTATCCATGGCCGGGTTATGGTAGGAATGGTGATGTTTTCACTGCCGAACAATTCCCCGGCTTTCTTATACAGTTTATCCCAATATTGTTTTCCTTCCGCGGTCTGGGGCGAGGTGGCGCCGGCAGTGTCCTTTTTCAACTGCAGGTCGGCCTCTAAAAGTATCTTGCCGATATCGGTTTTTTCCAGGTCAGGGTCAATAATCTGATCTTCGGCATCCGGCCTTAAGTTTACCCAGAATTTATCATTNNTTAAAATCATCGCTTTGGGTGTCATAAGAGAAATAACGCATATGCAAAGGACGGAATTTATCCTGAATAACGGCGCCGGAGAACTTGCCCAGATAGCTGGAGATATCCAACTCACCTAAGGCGTAGATAAAACCGGTCTGCTGAAACAATAAGGAAATCGTCAAAAATAAGGATATAAATTTACGGCGCATAATTACTTCTCCTTTTCTCTGCCTCCATAAAAAACAAAAAGGGATTGACCATTTTGGACCGTGGCTCAATCCCGTTAGAATTTACTAAAATAAACTCACTCTGCCTAAACCTCTCCAAGCTCAAGCAGAAAATATATGNNGTTAACAGTATGGTGGCGTTATTCTTAGCAACCTCTAAGAAACCCTTGCCTTTGGAGTTAATCACCAGCAGTTCATCTGAAGGCTTGCGGATAGTTATTTTTCCGGAGACCAGATTACTGACCATAAAATCGTGGTTGGCCAGGACTCCTAAATATCCGGTCTCCGCGGGCACATTTAAAGATTTCGCCCGGCCCTGATATAATTTATTGTCCCGGCTGAGGATAGTAACCAAAAAGTCTTTTTCCATCATAAGCGTGCACTATTAAGATTTTTCCTGTTTTTTGAGTTGATTATCCTTTTCAATGGCCTCGTCAATCGTTCCCACCATATAAAAGGCCTGCTCCGAGAGATTATCAAGCTTACCTTCAATAATCATCTTCACGCCCTTAATAGTGTCCTCCAATTTGACATATTTCCCCTTCATCCCGGTAAAGGCCTCAGCCACAAAAAAGGGCTGGGAGAAAAATCTCTGGAGTTTGCGGGCCCGGGAAACAATAAGCTTATCCTCGTCAGAAAGCTCATCAATACCTAAAATAGAAATAATATCCCGCAGGTCTTTATAGCGCTGGAGGATTTTCTGCACCCCCTGGGCGGTATTACAATGCTCCTCCCCCAAAATCCTGGGGTCCATAATCCGCGA
>DOMD01000176.1 GCA_003510525.1 Candidatus Omnitrophota bacterium | reverse complement strand
ATATGGCAAAGAAACCCAGCATTTGGCCTTTAAATTCATCCCAGGTCTTTATGGAAAATAGCCTTCGCGCTATATAGCTAAGCCTCAGATAAAACTTTTTATGCGCCAGGTTAATAAAATTCCGGTAAAAATCCTTATCGGCTAGCGTATCCGGGATATATTGCAAGCTNNAGCTCGCTGCCCGGATAGGGGACAAACTTATTAAAATGGGCGTAATCCAGCTTCATCTTCAAGGCAAAATCTAAAGTTTCCTTAAGGCTTTCCTCGGTCTCACCCGGAGTGCCGACAATAAAATCCGCGCGCACGCTCAACCCCGCCTCCTTGGCCCATTTAACCGCCTGGATATTCTGATCCAAAGATGCCCCCTTCTTTAATAGCTTCAACATTCTATCGCTTCCTGATTCCAGGCCATAGAGCACCTGCCAGCAGCCACTCTCCTTTATCTCTTTTAACAGCTCTTTAGTTACACTACCCACAGTAGTCAGGCAGGTCCAGGGAATTTTAGCCTTTCTTTTTCTTAAGCCGGCGCAGATTTGATAGGCCCTCTCCCGGTTTAAGGCAAAACAGTCATCAAAAAAACGGATTTCTTTAGCCCCGTATTTAGCAATAAGCTCATCCACTTCCCCCAAGACATTCTCCGGACTGCGAAAACGGTAGCTATTGCCAAAGACTGCTCGGTCGCAAAAGGTACATTGTTGAGGGCATCCCCGGGAGCTGATCAAAACCCCCAAAGGCAGGCGGCGATAAGATGCCGGAGTAGGCCGATAGCGGGATAGCGGGGGCAGTAAATGCCGGGCAGGAAAAGGAATATTATCCAAATTCATAATAGCTTCCCGCTTAGGGGTAATTACTAAATTTGGGCCTTCTCTGTATATTAGGCCTTTTATGCTTCTTAAATCCGTCTTTGTAGGGACAGAACACTGTTCTGTCCCTANNGATATCAAAATTACCGGCGGCCATCGCCTCCAAAGGCATCGCCGTGATATGCGCTCCCCCCAGGATAATTGTTGCCGAGGGCAGATTCTCTCTAATCCTTTTGGCTATAGAAAGAGCGGAATTAAAGGTGGGAGTAGTAGCGGTGAGGCCGATAATATCCGGTTGAGAGGATATTATTTCGGAGATATTTATATCCTCCACAAACCCGTCAATTATCCTTACGGAGAAACCGCCTTTCTCCAGGGCCGCGGCCAAATAAGCCAGCCCTAAAGGAGGGATAACATTCAAGACATACTTTATACTCTTAGAGCTTCCAACCGAATATTCATCTTCAAAAGGCGGGTTGATTAAGATAATTCGCACCTAAAAATCCCCACTAGTGCTGTCCAAAAAATCGTTTTTTACTATTTTGGCCAGATTAAATCATAGCGAACACTACGGCCCTTGCCCGGCAATTGCCGCAATACTCTCTTATCAGTCATATCCGAGATCTCACGAAACGCCGTAGCGCGGCTGGCCCTGGTCATACTTACATATTTACGCGTCGTTAACCATCCTTCGAGACCACCACGGCCGGCGTCCAACATACGGTTTAACACTTTCCTCTGACGCTCGTTAAGTTCAGTTTGAGCGTGCTCCTGCCAAAAGTCAGCCTTAGTTAAGACATTTCCAATAATCTTATCCGACCTTTTAATAGCGCGCTCAAAACTCTCTAAAAACCAAATCAGCCATTTAGTCACATCCGGGCTGTCGCTCTTGGAGCATTTTTCTAAGATATCATAATACCCCTTTTTTTCTTCCATAATCTGAGAAGAAAGGCTGTAATAACGGATGTCCGAGCTTTCATCCTGCGCCAGGGCCATATCTGTCAACGCGCGGGCGATACGGCCATTGCCGTCCTCAAACGGGTGGATGGTCACAAAATAAAAATGCGCTAAACCCGCGCGCAGTATGCCGTCACAGGACTCGCGGCTTGATTTCCACCAACTCAAGAACTGCCGCATCTCAGGCTCCACCTCCCTCCCAGGAGGCGCTTCAAAATGGACTTTTTCCTTGCCTACCGGCCCGGATACCACCCGCATCGGCTCTTTTCCCCGCCACCGGCCAACACGGATTTTATGAAAGCCGGAGTATCCCGACGGAAAAAGCGCGGCCTGCCAGCCTTTAAGCCTATCCGCGGAAAGAGGTTCATCGTATTTTCGCGTAGCGTCTAAAATTACTTCCACCAAACCGTCAACAGGCCGGGTAACTGAAATTAATCCGGCTTCTCTCAGCCCTAAATGTCTTGCGACTGATGAACGCACCATTTGAGGATTCAGGCACTCCCCCTCGATTGCGGCGGTTTTAACGGCTTCTTCCGTGAGAATATCCGCCCGGGCCTCCTCGCCAAGACGAAATCCAAGGCGCCTGACGCGGCCAAGAAGATTGCCTTGCGCAAGACGCGCCCGGCCCAAAAGAGACAAAAGGATATCGCTATTCCATGTCAATTTTGGCCATAAATCACCTTGCCAGATATATTTCATATTTTGGTTAGCTCAGCAATGAAGCTATTAGCCATTCTAATCGCTTCAAAAACTGATATAATTATACCACCTAATCGCTTCAAAAACAAATATATTTCATTCAAAAGAATACGCGCAGGCGCCTTTAACATCGCTTAATTCCAGGTCTTTGGGGTCAACCGGAAAGATTTTGCAGAATAAAGGCTGGGCGGAATAAATTGAACAGGTATTACCGCGCAGATGCGGGCACCAGGGAATAGTCAGCTTACAGCAGGTCCCCTCCTGGTTGCAAGCGCCTCTCCTCCTTGCCAATTGGCGGTTAAAATAACCTTTACAGAAATAAAAGATCACCCGCCTTCTTATCCCAGCGTAAACATAGCGAAATCCGGAGTTCATTATCATCCTCAACAGCAGACTAACATAATGAATATAATGTAGACGCTTTATATAATATATTGTAAATAAAATAGTTATGATTAAACTTTCCTTCTGGGGCGGCCGTTACGAGGTAAAAATATACCCCTCTCTTTAATTAGTCTACTTTGAAATTCCGTTGAACCGCAAGGATGCTCAAGGGTATCAAACAAACTTTCTTCCTGCTGGTTAAAATTCTTCAAGAACTCGCTATATTTCTCCCGCCTTTCGGAAAGCACCTCCCCAAAAGAGGAAAATAGCGGATCCTCTTTGGTTAAAAAATCATCCTTGCCATATACATAGAAAGCCGCGCTGCTAAAGGCATAATTCTGAGCAGCCGGGCTTAAACCGGCAACCACCGCGTTCCTTTCTATATATCTACCACAGGATAAAAGATACGACTCTTTCTCAATCGGCTGAGACTTAAATCTGCCCTGGAAAAGATGGCCTGCGGATTGATACTTCCTGTGATAATAATGCACATATGCCCTGCCAATTCCAGCCATTACTGAGGATATTTCTTTGGGATTGCCAAACTCCATGATGAGATGATAATGATTAGGCATAATAACCCAGTGATAAATTTTAAGGTTTTTCTGGGAAGAGTAAGTTATTAGAATCCTGATGAAATGTTTATAGTCTTCTTCGCAATGGAAAATTTCATTTTTCGCATTGCCGCGGCTATAAATATGATAAAGAAGAGATTGGGTAAGCTGATAGATTCTCGCTAAAGATGGCATATAATTATTATATAATAAATCCTTTCAATTGTCAAATAGTTTTGCTATAAGATAATATATAACATATAGTTCAGTAAAGCGTCTATATCTTCTATATCTTTAAATAAGTTCGGGGCGGGGGGAATTGTTTTTAGTCTTGCTCAGGTAGTCTCTGAGGCTTATCCGGCCTAAAGACGCGTCTTTAAGATTAAAAAATAGTTTCCATATCTTACTAAACACGTATCCCGGACGAAGATAAAAGGCCCGGTAAAATTCCTTTTCCCTCTTAATAACCTCCTCCTGGGGAACAAAATATTTCGCCTTTTCATAAATGGCCGTGCCCGGATAAGGCGTCAGTTTCTCTGCCACTATATAATCCAGGCCTATCTCTTTGGCTAAAGAAACATCCTGCTTAAACTCCTCCTGGCTTTGCAGGCCTCCCACTATAAAAAAACCCACGGTTTCAATGTGCCTTTTTCTTATCAGTTTAACTTGACTCTTTATAAGGCCCGGGCTATAACCTTTTCGATAAAGCTTAAGTAGTCTTTCTGACGCGGTTTCAATACCCAAATAAATCCGCCCGCATCCGCTTCTTCTCATTATCCCCAGCATTTCCTCATCCAGGGCATCCACCCGGCTTAGACAGCTCCATTGGAACTTTAGATTTCTTTTTAAAATAAGGCCGCATAATTCTAACAGCCTGCGCTTATTTAAGGTAAAGGTATCATCCATAAACCTGATGGTCTTTATTTTGTATTTTAGCACTGCCTCTTCTATTTCCCGGTAAACATTATCTACCGAGCGATACACTATTTCCCGGCCATAGGCAGGAACGCAAAAAGCGCATTCATAAGGGCAACCCCTGCTGGTCTGAATAGTGGTAAACGGCCGGCTCAATAAAAATTCATTATACAGTCCCGGCTGAAGCAACTCCCTATCGGGAAAAGGAAGCGCGTCCAGGTCTTTTATCCTCTCTCTTTTTTTACCGATATGGATATTACCCTTATCACGATAAGCTATCCCTGGTAAATCCGCTAAAAAAGAATTATTTTCTAAGCAATCGTATAATTCAGAAAAGGAAAGTTCCGGCTCATCCCGGATTATGTAATCCAAGGCGGGATTTTCGGCTAAAGTTTTTTCCGGAGAAAGCGAAGGCAGATATCCTATCGCGGCTATTTTCAGCTCGGCTAAGTTTGCTTTTAT
>DOMD01000033.1:2162-8603 GCA_003510525.1 Candidatus Omnitrophota bacterium | reverse complement strand
GCTTTTGCTTTCTCTATCACCTCATCCAAAACCTTCGCTCCTTCAGGGTCGTCCGCGGCCGAGCCGCCGGCTAAAATAAGCCGGCAATCAACGCTCTTTTTAACCAGCAGATAAGCGTCAATTACCCCCAGAGGGTCCTTCAGGCGGTCAAAACGGGAAATCTGGGTAACTATGGGCTTATCATCGGGAATATTGTATTTTCGCATGACACTATCAATCATCTCTCGCGGCAGTTCCTTGTTTTTATCGCTCAAAGGGTCAATGGAAGGAGGGATCAGAAATTGCCGCAGAGGCAGTTTCCGGGAGAACGAAGGCGCGGAAAACACCGCGGAGTCATACCCCGGCAGGTATTCCATAAGGAATTCCCAGACTTTTTTGTTTGCCCGCGACAAATCAATATGACAGCGCCAAATCCACTTGTTATCCGCCTTCTTTTTTATCAGGGCTATCGGCTGGGGGTCATGGATAAAAACAATATCAAAAGAGGTGTTCATCTTTCGGATATTTTCATCGCTTGTTTGCCTAAAGACATCAAAATCATCATCGCTTATTTCCTCCTGCCTGCCGTGCAGGGCGTTATGGAATTTCTTGGTTACGGCAAAGAAACTCTCTCCTCCCTCTATAACATCCCATCTGGTATCCACGGCTAATTCCCTAAGCAAAGGAACCATCCGGCTTAATATCTCCGCGACCCCTCCACCAACCAGGGTAGAATTGATATGCTGAATGGTTTTTCCTTTAAGCCTGTCCGCCAACAGCCTTAAATCGTCAATAACCGCCCCTCCGACGATGGCGGCATACTCCTCTATTTTGGCCATTTCAGAAAGACAACCTTTCTTCTATTTTTCGGATGAGCGTCTTTCGCAATTCTTCCAAGGTATGGGTATAGGGGTCAAGCCGGGAAATAGCCTCTGCCAATTTTTTATCCCCTATGGAATGCTCAATCCAATTAGAAAAATCATTTGTTCCCCGCTCAAGGCGCAGGCGGGCCTCAAAAATATGGAAGTATATGGAATCAATGGTTATCTTGCGCAGGATTTCCGCGAATTCCCTCAATCCGGAAGCCGTGTAATTCGTCGGAACAATAAAACTTACCGACTTTATAAAATAAAATTCTTCGTTCTCCCGCGAAAATCTAAGCTTAGAAAGCGGATTGTCTTTGATGTAATCTTCTATGGTTGAGACAATCTTCTCCCGAAGCAGGCGGATGCTTGAAAACCCTACCGTGTCAATACTGGCTAATTTTTCCGCCAGCTCATCTTCGCCCAGGGCCTCGGCCGCCCAATAGGCAAAGTCATTGGGCGGCTCCGGGGAAAGATATTGATGCTGCTGCAAAAACCTGTGCGTATGATAATAGATACAAGAGCCGGATACAGTCTTTAAAAGCTCTAAAAACTGAATTAGGGTGGCGGCCCTTAAGCCGGTCAATTCGGAAAGATGCAGCCTGGTATGAAACCGGAAAGGCTCTTTGGCTTTATATTTTTCGTCCATAAAAACGCGCCCTATCTATAGATAATGCTAAATAAAGCCGCGATATATAAAACATATATCGTAAGCATAATGATTCCCTTAAGACGTGAAAACCGCAGATTCCTAAAGCCTAAAATCAACATCATTACGCTAAACAATACGGCAACCGGCATATTAAATAGTATCGTCTGCCGGTCAATAGTTAAAGGATTGATCAGCGCGGAAACCCCCAAGACCAAAAGCAAGTCCAAGATGCTCGCGCCCACCACATTGCCCAAAGCTATTTCGCTATGCAGTTTACGGCTGGAAATAACGGTAGTGCAAAGTTCGGGCAGTGATGTGCCCAGAGCAATCATTGACAAGCCGATTACCGCTGGCGGCACCTTAAAGAACTCCGCGATAGCAAGACCCGGATACACCAGGCCATAACGAGCGATAATTACGGTAAAAATTCCGCCCAGGAAAAACGAAATAATGCCTTTTCTTAACAAATGATTACTCCGCGGAACATTTATGGCATTATCGGGAGGAATTCTTCCTTTTAAAGCCAAACGATAATTGATAAAAATGAATATTACGAAAAGAAGCAATAATCCCACCGCCTCTACCTTGCTCAATAGGCCATCCATGATAAGAAGATATACTACTATAAGCGATATTAAGAGAAACGCTACTTTATATTTAAGGTCTTCTTTAGTAATCGGCACATCCTTCATTATCGCGCCTATGGCAAAAACCAGGCCGATATTGCAGATACAAGAACCTATGGCATTGCCTGCCGCCAGGCCGGTTTCACCGATAGCGCTTGACATTGATGAGACTATCAATTCGGGAGTCGTAGTTACGATACTGACTATTGTTGCCCCTATAAAAACCTTTGACAAGCGAAGGGAAAGGGATATTTCAACCGCGCCCTTAATAAACAAATCCGCTGACTTCAAAATCAGTAAACCAGCGGCAAATAAAACTATAAAATTAAAAATAATTCCCATTTTATGATACTATCCCTTTAATATCTTTTAACAACAAAAAAACCTCATCGGTATTTTTCAGGTAATATTCCGCGCGTGAGTCTTCCAATTCTCCAACCCGGACAGTTATCCCTTTATCCCCCAGCGCCCTAAACGCGTCCTCGTCGGTAACATCGTCGCCGATATAGAGCGGGACAACCTCAACCTTTTCTTTAAGCGCGAAACGTTGGCGCGCCAAAAGCCAAAGAACAACTTTCCCCTTGTCCCACCTTACCGGCGGCCGCACCTCAAATACCATCTTGCCGGCCTTAACCCGTATCTTATCCTTAGCTAAATACAAGGAAACAGCTTCATCAAAAACCGTCTTAAGGGACTGAATATCTCTCTTATCCACCTGGCGGTAATGCAGGCTTAAAGTCAAACCCTTATCTTCAATAAAGGCGCCTGGAACGGAAGAAATTTTCTCCTCTAAATCATCTTTTATTTTCCGCAACAGGCTCATATAAAGAGAAGAAACCGGACTTTTAAACTTTATCTTCGGCCCTTCTATTTCCAGGCCGTGACTACCCGCGTAAATAATCCCCTCAAGNNAATCCCTTAGTTCCTTGAGCAGTTCCCTGGTTTGCGCGGGCAAATCCGCCTGTTCCGGCCTGTCCGCGATCCGCGCGAGCGTGCCGTCGTAATCCAGAAATAAAAAGATAAATTTATCAATTAGCCTCCTTTTCACTTCCGCTTGATCGCTAAAAATATGCTTCATGCCTTAATTCTTTGATTCTAGCCCTTTTAAATACTTATAATAGTCGCTGTCCGTAGTCAAGATTATTGTAGATTTCTCGTCAATCGTCTTTTGATAAGTCTCTAATGTTTTAAGGAACGAATAGAAATCCGGATCCTGGTTGTAAGCCTGGGCGTATATGCTGATCGCCTCGGCGTCCGCCTTTCCTATAAGCCCCTGGGCCTGACGATAGGCTTCTGAAGTAATAAGTTTTAATTCTTTCCCTACTTGGCCGGAAATCTCGGCTGACTTACCCTGGCCTTCCGAGCGGTATTTCTCCGCGGCGCGTTTTCTCTCGGCAATCATCCTGTCGTAGACTTTATTGCGCACATCCTCCACATAATTGACGCGTTTTATGCGCACATCCACGATTTCTATCCCGTACTGAGGCGCCAGCACTTTAGCTTTTTCCAAGATAGCTCGGGTGAGCTGCTGTCTGCCGACTTCAATGTGTTCAAGCGCCTCATCGGCAAAAATAGCGTCTTCCCCCAATTCCTTGCTTTCCAGAATACGATTGGAATCCCTCACCGCGTCGACTAAAAGGTGATTAGTAACAGCATCCCTCGTTGCTGAATTAATAATGTCATCCAAACGGCTGTGCGCGCTCATTTCATTACCTACGGATTGCAAAAACTTCAAGGCATCGATTATCTTCCAGCGGGCAGTGGTATCTACCCAGATATATTTCTTGTCTTTGGTAGGGATCTGGTTGGGGTCGCCATCCCAGTTCAAAATCCTTTTCTCAAAATAATGCGCCTGTTGAATAAAAGGGCTCTTAAAGTGCAGCCCGGAGGAACTTACGGGCTTTCCCACAGGTTTTCCGAACTGGGTTATCACCGCTTGCTTGGTCTCATCAACTATAAATAACGCGCCGCTTCCGAACGCGCCCATCACCAAAATAACCAAAGACACAAGAATTCCTAAAATAGTTCCCAACTTTCCGTCTTTCATTATTTTACCCCTCCCTTTTCACCTATATTTAATAAAGGCAATATCGAAGACTGCTTAGGGTCAATGATATACTTTTCTTTTACCCGGGGCAATGCCTCGGCTAATGTTTCCAAATACAGCCTCTTTTGAGTTATTTGGGGCGCCTTTTTATATTCGCCTAATGTGGCCAGGAACCTTTCCGCCTCACCTTTTGCCCGGTTTATTTTATCCAGGGCATAGCCTTCCGCCTCACGAATAGTCTTTTCCGCCTCACCTTTTGCCTTGGGAATAACCTTATTATAAGCCTCCCAGGCCTGATTAATCATCTTTTCCTTTTCCTGTTTTGCCTCATTTACCTCGTTAAAAGCCGGCTTCACCTTTTCGGGAGGATTTACATCTAATAGTTTTACCGTAACAATCTGAACACCGGTCTGATAATCATCTAATATCTTCTGTGTCTCCTGCTGCGCCAGGTGATCCACCTCTTCCCTTTTGGTAGTAAGCACCTCATCTACGGTATAATCTCCAACCAACCTGCGCATCACTACCTCAGAAACATCCCGTATGGTATCTTGAGGGTCTCTAACGACAAAAAGTAATTTTATGGGATCTTTTATCTTAAACTGCACAATCCAACGCACATCCAAGATATTTAAATCTCCGGTAAGCATTAAAGATTCTTCAAGATATTGGCCGGAAGAATATTCGGTTCTCAGACCGGGCCGTAAAGTTCTGCCTCCGAATTCCTCCTTAAATATTTTCTCCACCTTAATAGGAGTAGCCTTATCAATGCCAAAAGGCAGCTTCGCGTGCAAACCGGACGAACTTATTCCTATGTATTTGCCAAATCTCTGGATCACGCCTACTTCATCCGGCCCAATAGAATAAATTAATCCCTTCAGACCTAGTAGAACAAAAAAACCCGATACTATCCAGGGTAAAAATTTTCCGAAATCGCCGAATTTTTGTTTCCCCACATCAATGATATCATCAGGGCCCCTCACATCTTTCCATTCCATTTTTCTCTCCCTTTCTTTTTTTGCCGGTTCTTTAAGCCTAAAACGCGGCGGATTTATCCTCTAAACAGCTCTATTCAGAAAGATTGTCTGCGTCGGATAGGCAAATTCAATCTTGCGTTTTTCAAACTCTTCCTGAATCGCGAAATTTATTTGCTGTTGAATATCCATATATTTATTGTAATCCCCGCCGACAACGTAATAAACGACCTCGAATATAAGGCTAAAATCGCCGAAGGAAAAAAAATGCGCCCGGTCGAAAACAGCGTCATTAATGCCGCTAATGACATTTTTGATTATTTCCGGTATTTCCCGCGATTGATTAAGCGGTGTCTGGTAAACCACGCCGATCTTAAACACCACGCGCCGTCTATCCATTAGCTTATAATTACGCAGGCGGGAATCCGTAAGGTCGGAATTGGAGAAAATCAGCATTTCTCCGCCTAAACTGCGCACGCGCGTAGTCTTTATCCCTATATGCTCAATGGTGCCCATAAAATCTCCCACGATAATAAAATCCCCCGCCTTGAAAGGATGGTCAAAGAGAATACAAAAATAACTAAAGAGATCCTTGAGAATAGTTTGCGCGGCAAGCGCGACAGCTACGCCGCCTATGCCTAAACCGGCAATCACCGCGGAAACCTTAAAACCTATATTATCCAGAAAAAGAATGGCCGCTCCAGCCCAAACGATTAATTTTATCACGACCATTATTCCCTGCAGGCTTTTCTTCAGCACATTATCGCCGCCCTGCCTTTTCAAATAGATTTCGAATCCATAACTGATAAACGCTATAGCCGCCTTCACCGAAAAAAAGATGAGGATCCCGTAGACAACGCAATTAAGCCCTTTTTCTAAAATTTCCGGAAAGACTAAACTCTTCAAAGCAAGATATACAACCACAAAATACAACAGCGGCAATACGATAGACTCAAGCAGGCCGGCCAAAAAATCGTCAATGGCCCCCGCGGTCTTTTCAACAAGTTTCTTTATCCGCCGAATAATCCCGCGAATAATTAATTTTACGGTCAACAGTCCGGACGCCAACACAAAGGCCGCGGCCAAATACTGAAAAACAGTATTACCGAGAATCGCATGATTTAAGAACATCTCCGCTTGCCCAGGCATATCGTTTCCTCCTGATTATCACGGCTTAGCCGCGGTTAAAATCCAATCCTCGCGCTCCAGCCGCCTTATTTTAAAAATTATATTTTCTTTAAATTTGTTAATTCGCTGATAATATTCGCCGCCCAGCGGTAGATATTATTTTCAGAGATGA
>DOMD01000033.1:0-2146 GCA_003510525.1 Candidatus Omnitrophota bacterium | reverse complement strand
AATCCTTCTTCGCGGCAATATACTCTTTTGCCACCAGATTCATCCCGTCATGCAGGGAACTGACGATACAGAAATCGGCCAATTGATAATAAGGCCCTATTTCGTCCGCGGAAAAATGCCTCTTCAGGTAAATAACCGGTTTCCAGGCGCCATCGCCGTGCTTCCAGTTTGTCTTCTCCACCAGCTCGTCAATCTCCCCCATAAGGTCGTGGTAACGTTTAATATGGGTACGGCTGGGAGCGGCAAGCTGGATGAAAACAAACTTTTTCTTATAGTCGGGGTATTTCTCCAGGAACCTGTCAATAGCCGATATCCTCTCAATTATCCCCTTGGTATAATCAATCCTTTCCACGCCCACGCCCACAATCTTGCCCTCAAGCTCTAATTCTTTCTTCAGCCTCTCTATTTCCCGGCCCGGTTCTATTTTTAGGCCTGGACCATTGACATCCACGCTTATGGGAAAGGCCCGGATAAAGGTTTCTTTGTTAGCCCGGACCACGCTGAATTTCTCCGTATCCACGCGGGATTCAAGCAGGCGGTTAGCGGTATCTAAGAAATTATTGCAATGATTCTGCACATGAAAACCGATTAAGTCGCAACCCAACATTCCATCTAAAATCTCTCTCTGATACGGGCAAATGGAAAAACTCTCCGGAGTAGGCCAGGGAATATGCCAGAACAGGGCGATGGTCGCGTCGGGACGCCTCTCTTTAATCAGTTTGGCCAGCAAGGTAAAATGGTAATCCTGAATAAATATAAACGGGCTTTTTGCCGGAAGCTCCGCGATAACGCTTTCGGCAAATTTCAGATTCACTTTTTTATACATCTGCCAGTCAGACTCCCGGAAAACCGGCCGGGTATGGGTATTATGGCAAAGCGGCCACAGGCCTTCGTTAGAAAAGCCGTAATAGTATCCCTCTTCTTCCTCTTTGGTCAGCCATACCCGCTTTAGAATATAGCGGTTATCCTCCGGAGGCACTCCTAACTTATCTTTTGAATTCACGAATTTCCTATCCGCGTTTCCACTGCCGTGGGCAATCCACATCCCTCCGCAGGCGCAAAGGATAGGATGTATCGCCGTGACTACGCCGCTGGCCGGCCTGATGCAGTTAGCTTTAGCGCTTGGCTCATCAATAACATGCATATACGGCTCGCGGTTAGAAACCACAAAAAAGGCATTCTCCCCCAATTTTGCCTGGACCAGATTCTTGAGCTTCGCCTCTGTCCAGATCTCCTCTTTTTCAAGGCGGACCGAGGCCTCATCGCTAAGCGTCCGCCTGGCTATCCTCAAGCTAAGCGCCACCTGCTCCACCTCGCTGGCTAATTTTCCCAGCTCTCCTTTTTCTTTAATAGGGTGCTGGGAATCAATCTCTCCCTTCTGAAAATGATGAAACCATTGGGTAAGCCGTTTTACCGGAAGGATAAAAATCTGCCGCTGGATAAGCAGGGCAATCAGGCCAATCGCTATTACCATAATTATCAGGGTAATGCTAATGCGCCGCCATAACTCCGCCAGCATAGCAAAAACATAGGAGGTATCATAAATGACCTCAACTAACCCTAACAGTTTATTATCATCATCCACAACCGGCAAAACATAGCTATATACGGAATATTGCTTAAACGCTTCCAATTCACCGCGAGGGGTTTTATTCTCTAATATTTCCTTCACATACGGCTTATCTTTTTCTTTCCACTCCTCAAAACGCTCGGTGATGGCGACGATATTCCCCTGATTGTCATAAACGGCGCAGCCCTGCAGGCGCTCCCGGGCCTGAAAACGCTCAACCAGGGATTTAGCGCTTCTTAAATCATTATTTGAGAGAACGTATTTTACCGCCAATTCCATGCTTTCGGCAACCGCCTTGGCCTTGCGTTTTAAGTCATCCAGCATCTTCTCTTCCTCAAAGCGCACCTGGAATACGCCAAAGACGGTAAAGCCGATGCTGACGATAATCACAATAGGCAGGATAAACAAAAGTATTCTTTTCATTCNNATCAGATGGCGGCCCGACCATCCCGCTGCCTCTGGAAATTCTTCTAATGAATAACTATCATTTCCAGACCCTTTGCGTTTGTGCTAAAGTTTATTATATAGGTTTCCACACAAAAGGCAATGGCTTTATTAAAACTTCCACTTAAATTT
>DOMD01000080.1 GCA_003510525.1 Candidatus Omnitrophota bacterium | reverse complement strand
CGGGACTTCTACCAAATGGCCGGCCGGGCCGGAAGGCGGGGAATTGATACCGAGGGCTTTGTCTATTCCCGCGTCAACCCGAGTAAAATAACCCCCGATGAACTCAAACGGATAATCTACGGCCAGCCGGAAAAGGTAAATTCCCAGTTTAACAGCTCTTACGCCACCCTCCTGCATTTGTATGAAAAATACAAAGAGCGTTTTCTGGAAATATATCCCCTCTCCTATCACTTCTATCAGTCCGGCTCGCGCAAAAAGGAAGAAGCTTTAGGCCTCCTGCGCCAGAAAATTAATTTCCTGAAGTCAGCCGGTTACATCAAGAATAACGAGCTCACCACCAAAGGCAAATTCGCCTCCGGGATATACGGCTATGAAATTATTTTATCCGAACTATTTATGGAGGGATACTTAGAAAATTTCAATGAGATGGAGTTGGCGATACTGATGGCCGCGGTGGTCTTTGAGCCGCGCCGGCACGATGAACTGCCCAAGTTATCCCGCCAGGGGAAAAACCTCAAAAATCTTACCGAGAACATAATGCGCCAGATCTTAAGGCAGGAGGACAGGTTTAAGATCCACCCGGCCAGTAAAATTCCCCATTACCATCTGGCCAATACCGTCGAGGCCTGGGTCCGGGGAGAGCCCTTTCATAAGGCNNCAGCTTTTAAGGGAGATGCTTTCTAACCGCCTTAGCTCGGACACCCTTAAAGAAAAAATTACCTCTCTTATTCCCAAAATCAACCGGGACATCGTGGATGCTGAAAGGCAGCTACGCGCGTCAAGTTAAGCCGCACTTTCTAAGGGCAGGTTTCTTTCCACAAACTCCACAATCTTTTTCTGCTGAAGATATTCCGGCTGATAAAACTCTAAGCCCATCCCGGGGTAAAACTGCGGCTGTAATTCCATCCGCACTAACCAGGCCACTTTGGCTTGAAGCTCCAATACCCCGATTTTAGGCGAGAGTATCAACTTAATCTCCAACATTTCATTGAGCGGATACAGCTTATCCGCCACAACTAATAAGCCCACTCCGCTAAGATTCGCCACTTTCCCTTGGCTGAATTCCTCATTCTTATCCTTAGCTTTAAACTCCACCTTAATATCTAAAGGCAGGCGCTGGAATCTTCTTCTTAACTTCTTCTTTTTAATCTCAGAAATAATCTGGTCTTCTTTAAAACTGCTGACCGCTTGTTTTTCCTCATCGCACATTTCAACAATCCGGTCTAAGCACATCAAAGAGAAAATATTTTTAATATGTCCGGCCACACCCGACAGCTTTATCCTGCCTTTGTGGTTTTCCACATTTTTAAAGGCAATCGCCAGCACCGATAATCCGGCGTAATCCACCAGATTGATGTTTTCAAAATTGCAGAGGATATCCGGATAGCCGTTTTCCAAACACCAGCCGATTTTTTCAATAAGATTGGCTGAATCTATATTAATATTACCGGTCAAGTCCAAAACCGCTACCGATTCTACTCTTCTAAAAGCAATCTCCAGCATATTTTATCTCCACTAAAAGAGATACCTGCACATTATCATGCAGGTATCTCTTTTACGAATTCCAGGAAAAGCGGCTATCTCTTCTTTGCCTTTGCTTTTGCCTTTGGCTTTGCCGTTGACTTTTTCTTTTTTGGAGCACAGGTTCCGCAACCCATAATCCACCTCCTTATTTGTAAGGAACGGCTTTCAAGCCGCCCCTTACTCTGTTTTTACCAACCTCACATAATCAAAATATAATGTGCCCTTGCCTTGCGGCCGGGGCTCAAACTGAAACACCTTAAGCGGAAAATCCATTATACCGTTTTTATCCGCTTTCTCCGGCTGCCAATCACCCCGGAAGAAAAAATCGCCAAAAGGTATCACCATCTCCTTCCAGCCGCTGAAATTATCTTCAACCAAATAGCGCCAGTATTCAAAACCGCTGTCCACCAAATCCACGGCTATCTGGCTTTTGGTGTCGGCGCCATAGATATTTATCGAAATAGCGTTAAACTTCTTAAAATCTATGTCCTCAGGCTTAACCAACCAGCAGGCCGCGCCTTTTACCGTCATATCATATCCCCGGCCAATCCACATATACCCGCCGGCTATTGCCTCAAACTTAACCTCCAGGGCCTGCTCTCCATGATGCTTAATTTCTTTGGATGCTGCTACTTCAACCGTTGAGCCGCCGCCGGAGCCAAAATCCACCGTCCCCTGCTCACCCCCGGAAATCACCCCTTCAAAATCATCNNTACCGCGCTAAAACCTAAGATTTTTTTAATGATACCCATATTCGGCTTCTCCTATTTTGTTGAGTATTCATCCTGTCTTGGCTATTATACATCATTTTCACGTTTTATCAAAACAAAAAACCGCGAGTGAATTCGCGGTTTATGTTGTTTATGGCGGGGTCGACGGGATTTGAACTTTTCATAGGGGCTCTCTGCCCCTGATGACGCTCTCCGCCTATGGCGGATCGCTGTCACCCCGCAGTCTAAACAAAGAAGCGATTCTTGAGGGGAAAATCATCTTTTCCCCTCAAACTCCCCTTTTGTTCAAATCCTTATGTGTTATTTATGGCGGGGTCGACGGGATT
>DOMD01000211.1 GCA_003510525.1 Candidatus Omnitrophota bacterium | reverse complement strand
CGGGACGGTTCCCAAGTGTCGGGACGGTTCTTTCTATGGGGTTACTCCTATTCAAGAACCGTCCCGCTCTTTTTCAAGAACCGTCCCGTCTTTTTGCAAGAACCGTCCCTGTTTTTTTAGCTTAAGCGGACTCTTGAATCATTTTTAACGCGGCGATAGAAAATCCTATCGGCGCGATCCAGGCGGATAAGAAGGGAAAGAGCATCCCGGATTTGCCCAGGGCCAGGCTTATTCCGGTAAGCACGTAGTATAAGAAGCTGATTCCGACGCAGATGCCGAAGGAGCTGAAGATGTTGGCGCGTTTACGAATTTTAAAAGAAAACGGAATCCCGATTAATATCAGTATCAGGCTGGAGAATGACGAGGCGTATCTTTGGTGGAGCTCAACCAGCAGGTTTCTCACCGCTGGTCTTGCCCCGCTTTTCCTGAGCTTCCAGATATAATCTTCAAGCTGGGCTATAGTCATCAACTCCTGATGTTTTTTCTGCTGAAGAAAGTCCTGGGGAGTTTCGGTGATGTCCGTAATCTCTTCCTGACGGTATATGGCGTCATCTGATACTTGGCCCTGGGCGTCAAAATTGAGCCGGTTAAATTCATAAAAAAACCAGAGCTTGTCTTTATAATCGCCTCGCCTGGCGGTTATTTTAGCAATAAGATTCTGCTGATTATCATGCTCAAGTATGGTTATGCCCTCCATGGTGCTGGTTTTACTGTCAAAAGAATTTATGAAGAACAGTCGGTTTTCCAGTCCGTAAAAAGTAAGGTTATGAATCACTTCTTTAGGGCCGCTATTTTTTTCTCCCTCCAGGGTCTTCTTCATTTTGTCGGCGTTTAAACGCGCCGCGGGAATTATTTTTTCATTCGTCGAAAATATCAGAATACTCAAAGATAATCCGATGGCAATGCTGGGGGCGCATATCTGCCAGAGGCTTAAGCCTGATGAGCGCATAGCGACGAGTTCGTTGTCGCGGTTTAGTTTGCCAAAGACGTATATGGTTGAAAGTAAAAGAGCTATTGGCGCGGTCTGGGTGGCAATGATGGGCAGGCTGGCCAGGTAATAGTGATACATAAAAGTGAGCCCCACATGGTGTTTCAGGATGTCGTCCAGCCGGCTTAAGGCGTCGGAGATTATGTACAGGAAGATAAATATAAAGAGGCATCCCAGAAACGCGCTCACCAGGGGTTTTATGATATAACGGTCTAAGATACGCATAATTTAAGCATAAGAAAACTGCCGATAGTCCCAAATATGATATTAGGCATCCACATACTGATAGCCGGGGATAGGTATCCTTGCAGGCTTAAGGATTCAAAGCCGATCAAGAGAAGATAATAGGCTATCACGATGAGAAAGGCCAGGCCGAAATTCATGGTTTTCTCCCGGCGGTGGGTGATTACCGCCAGCGGCGCGGCAACGAGCATGAAGATAAAACTGGAGAAGGCCAGGGCAAGTTTCTGGTGTAGGTGGGTGACCAACGGCGCCGTATCAATCGCCTGGGCGGAGTACTCGTGTATTTGTTTTTTTAACTCTTTGATAGTCATGTCTTTAGGTTTTTTCTCCACTTCTCTTTTATCGTCAGGGTTGTCCAGGGTGAGGGTTATGTAGTAGGTCTTAAAATTAAGCTTAAAAAACTCGCCCGGATTATTCGGGTCAGGTTCATCCGAGGTTCCGTTGGTAAGCTTAAGCTTGACGGTCTTTTTCTCGGGGATGGAAACGAATTCGCCTCTTTTGGCTACGATGGTCCGGGTGGGCTTATCTTTTCCCTGCGGTTCGTAGATGCGCACATTATTGAGGATGTTGCGTTCTTTGGTCTGTTTGTTGCGCTCAATAGAATAGACAAACAAGACATAATTTTGAAAAGAATCAATAAATGTCCCCGGCTCCAGGGCCGCGGTAGGGTTTTTCAGGCCGATTTCCACCAGGGTTTTACGGCTGGCATAGTGGGCTTTGGGAATAATCCTGTCGTTCATGATTATCAGGAATAGGCTTAAAACCAACCCTGAGACCAAGAGCGGAAAAATAACCTTGAAGATGTTTATCCCGCTTGAGCGAATAGCCAGGATTTCATTGTCCGAGGAAAGCCGCCCCAGGGAAAGCAGGGTGGCGCTTAAGACCGCGATAGGAATGGTGTAGGTCAATAAATAGGGTATCAGAAAAAGAAAGAGTTTGGCTACNNAGTATTTTCATTAGCTTGCCAGCGTAAACACATACACCGCGCTCGCTCGCGCGTTTTTGAGGACCCTGGAGGCTTCGGAAGCGGTGGCCCCGGTGGTTAAGACATCGTCAACCAGCAGAATAGTTTTTCCTTTTATAGTCTCGGGATTTGTTATTCTAAAAGCGCCGGAAATATTCTTCCAGCGGCTCTCCTTATCCAGGTCAGCCTGAGCCGGAGTATTGCGGACGCGTTTTAGATTATTGCTGAGTAATTGGATTCCGAAATGCCCGGCTATCTCTTTGGCTAAAACTTCCGCCTGGTTAAATTCCCTTTCTCTGAGCTTGGCCGGGGAAAGAGGTATGGGTATCAGGTAATCGCAGTGATTCAGGGGAAGATGGTAGTGCCGGATGAAATCTATCATTAGTTCGGACAACGGTTTCGCGAGAAAAATTTTATTTTTGTATTTAAATTGATGGATGAGTTCTCTGGCGTTTTTCTTGTAAGGGCAGACTGCCCAGGCCCGCTCAAAATAAAATCGGGCATTTAGACATTCTCCGCAGGTATGCTGAGCGGTATCTTCTTGCGCGAGGCCCCTTCCGCATTTCCGGCAAAAAGGAGGAAGGTGAGGCGAAATCTCCTTAAGGCATTTTAAGCAGACCAAATCCTTTTGGTCATCAAGAGGTATTCTCTCCCGGCACAACAGGCAGTTCCGGGGATAGAGTATTTCTTTTAACGATCTGACCAGGCTATTGATCATCAAAATTTAGTATAGCAATAAAGGATAACGATGTCAAACCGTTCTTGATTTTGCTATTGCAAAATCCGGGGTTATGCGGTAAAATAATTTTATGAATAAAAGAACGGTTAATCTTAAGCTCAAAGCTCAATTATTAAAATTGCTTAAAAAAGAGGCCTTCAGGCGCGAAGAGGTAGTTTTGTCTTCCGGTAAGACCAGCTCCTTTTACATAGACGGCAGATGCGTTACTTTAAGCGCGGAGGGGGCGTATTTGACTGCCTGTCTTATTTTTGATTTGTTGAAGACGCGTAAATTTGAAGCCGTAGGCGGGCCAACCTTAGGCGCTGACCCGATAGCCGGAGCCTTGGCCGCTATAAGTTATGCCAGGAAGAAACCTTTTAAGGCCTTTATCATCCGCAAAACCCCTAAGGCCCACGGAGCCAGGCGGCAGATTGAAGGGCCGCGTTTAAGGCCGGGCGCGAAGCTTATTTTGGTTGATGATGTGGCGACTTCAGGGAAATCTTTTTTAGAGTCCATAGATGTGCTGCGCGCTGAAGGCTTCCAGGTGGATACGGCTATCTGTATTGTTGACCGCCAGGAAGGTGCCTCAGCCGCCCTGGCCCTAAAGAATTGTCAGCTTATTCCTCTTTTTACCCCCAAAGATTTCGGAATTAAATAGATAGCAATCCTTCAACCGCGTCTGCGAAAAATAACCTATGGATATCTGCGATGTTGCCGTTGTCGGAGGCGGGCCGGCGGGAATGATGGCGGCTATCCGCGCCGGAGGGCTTAAAAAAGAGGCGTGGTTATTAGAAAGAGGTGATTCTTTAGGCCGGAAACTTTTACTCAGCGGTAAAGAACGATGCAATGTTACTAATATGGCCCCACTGGATGATTTTATGGCTAAGTTTGGCCGGCAGGGGGATTTCCTGAGAACAGCTTTTTCGCGATTTTTCAATCAGGACTTAATAGATTTTTTTAAAGTTAAAGGTTTGGAATTGAAGGTGGAGCGGCAGGGCCGGGTTTTTCCGGTAACGGATAGGGCCTCTTCGGTTTTGGACGCGCTTAAAGATTATCTGCGGGAAAATAAGGTCCAAATATTGTATAATACCCGGGTATCGGCGATTAAAAAGGAAGGAGATATTTTTTCCTTAAACTCATCTGATGC
Organism: Candidatus Omnitrophota bacterium; assembly: GCA_003510525.1. GTDB lineage: Bacteria > Omnitrophota > Gorgyraeia > Gygaellales > UBA12090 > UBA12090. The sequence goes on along the minus strand of DOMD01000211.1, from coordinate 6,600 downwards.
CGGCACCCGGAAACTGTCGGCCAGGAAAGTAATTTTAGCCGCGGGAGGAGCCTCTTTCAGCTGGACCGGCTCAAGCGGTGATGGTTTTGCCATTGCCGAAAAATTAGGGCACACAATTACTCCTTTAAAAGCAGGCCTGGTGCCGTTAAAGACCAAAGAGTCCTGGGTTAAAGAGTTGCGGGGGCTCAGCTTAAAAAATATCCGTCTCAGCTTTAAAAGTAAGGATAAGAAGATAGTTTCAAATATTGGAGAATTGCTGTTTACCCATTTTGGGGTTTCCGGGCCATTGGTGCTGGATTTAAGCGGCTCAGCGCTGCGATTACGTGATCAGAGCGAGGAATTATTTCTCTATATTGACCTTAAGCCTGGCTTGAGCCCTGAGCAGATTGAGGAAAGATTGTTGAGAGAATTTAGGCTGCAGGGGAGCAAGGGCATTAAAAACATCCTCAAAGAGCTCTTACCGTTAAAGCTTATTGAAGTTTTTTTGAATCTATGCGGGTTAGACCCGGGCAAAAAAGGCAGTCAGATAAACAAAGAAGAAAAAAGCGCTATCGCGCGTCTTTTAAAGTCACTGCCTTTAGAAATTAGCGGTCCCTTGCCAATAGAAGAAGCAATGGTTACTTGCGCGGGGGTACCGATTAAAGAAATTAACCCCAGAACCATGGAGTCAAGGCTGGTGGCTGGATTATATTTTGCCGGAGAAATAATTGATGCCTCAGCCGCCAGCGGCGGCTATAACTTACAGCAGGCGTTCTCCACCGGATATCTGGCCGGGGAATCAGCGGTTAAGAGTTTGGGGATTTAGGAGTTTTTGAATGAGAGAGATTATACTGGCTTCACGGTCTAAAGCCCGGCAGAAACTACTTAGGCAGATAGGGTTAAGGTTTAAGACGATTAAGGCGGATATCCGCGAAGCGCATAGATTGGCCAAAGGCCCTAAAGAGCTGGTTATCCATAACGCTTTAAAAAAGGCTCAAGAAGTATCCGAGAGGTTTGACTCCGGAGTGGTAATCGGGGCGGATACTGTGGTCCTGGCCGCGGGTAAGGTTATCGGTAAGCCTAAAAATTTAAACGATGCCTTTAAAACCCTGAAGCTCCTTTCCCGCGAACCCCAGCTGGTCTATACCGGGCTCGCGGTGATTGACATTGATAATAAGAAGGTTTTTAGCGATTATGAGGAAACAAAAATTTATATGTGCCGTATCAGCGACGAGCAAATCCGGAATTATTTCAAGAAGGTTTCGCCCCTGGATAAGGCGGGAAGTTTTGATATCCAGGGCTTAGGGAGTATATTTATTGACCGGATAGAGGGTTGTTTTTATAATGTAGTGGGCCTGCCCCTGGCAAAATTAGCCAAATTATTAAAGAAGGCAGGCATAGATGTCTTTTAAAAAGAGATTTTCTTTTCTTAGTTCTTTACTCTTAGCTCTTAGCTCTGCATTACTGGGCTGCGCCACCGAATACAACGTTGCCACCCAAAGCGAAGAGTGGATTTATCACGATACCGATAAAGAGATAAAGATAGGCAAGTCCGTGGCCCGGGAAATCGAGAAGGCCTATAAGATTAGTGAAAATCCTTTATTCCAGAATAGGGTTAAACAAATCGGAGAAAAGATTGCCGCTGTCTGCGACCGCAAAGAACTGATGTATTATTTTAATGTGATTGAGGCCCGGGAGGAGAAAGACCAGGAAGATATTGACGAAGAGGTAAACGCGATGGCCCTGCCCGGAGGTTATGTGTATTGTTTTAAAGGGCTCTTTACCGCGGCCAACCCCACCGATGACGAGCTGGCCTGCGTCCTGGCCCATGAGGTCGGCCATATCGTGGCCAAGCACTCCCTGAAGAAACTGCAGGGGGCGATGGGTTATACCTTATTGAGGATCGCGGCCATGGCCTCCGGTTCTCCGGAAGCCGGTTACGGCCTGGACGCGGCATTTTACCAATTGATGATGGGTTATTCCCAGGAGGATGAATTGTTGGCGGACAGGCTGGGGGTCCGTTATGCCAGGTTAGCCGGATACGATCCGCGCGGGATGATTACTTTCTTAGAAAAGCTTCAGCGGATAAACCGCAAAAAACCCCTGCGGCCTTTTTCTTACGGCCGGACCCATCCTTACGCGCCGGATAGAATTCGGGTGGTTAAGGAAGAGATTGGCGAGGGGATGAGCTTTCAGGATTATATCAACATTGAGAAAGCGGAGCACGGGAGACGTTATTAATCCGGATACCGGCTTAGAAGCGGCAAGCCGCGCTCCTGCCCTGAGCATGGTCAAAAGGGATAAGTAAAATGGAGAAGAAAAGAATCTTAGTGGTTGACGATGAAGTAAACATCACCAGTATGATTAAGACTCGCCTGGAATATACCGGTGAATATGAGGTGAGGACTTTATCTGATGCCAAGAATATAGTCTTAGAGGTGCGTACTTTTAAGCCGGATTGTATACTTCTGGATTTGCTTATGCCGGAGATAGGGGGGATAGAGGTTTGTCAGATGCTCAATAACGACCCCCTGGGAATAACTATTCCCATAATTGTAATTTCCGCCCTGGACAAGAATGTGGATAAGATTAAGGCTTACAAATTAGGGGTGGTGGATTACCTGACTAAACCTTTTGAGGCTCAGGCCCTGCTCTATGCTGTTAGTAAAGCGGTAAAATCCCGCCAGCCCAAATGAGAGAAAAAGCGCCGTTAAGCGTTGTTATTTCCTTCCTTAATCAGAGAATTAATGTAGCGGACTATTTGTCTGCGGTTGTGTAAACCTACCCTGATAAATTTTATTCCGGTTTCAAAATAATTTTTTCCATTTTTTCCTTTTACGGCCGTCGGGCTTTGCCAGACTACTTTGGCTAAACCATAAAAGGGCGCTTCCTGCGAGGGAAGAGAGATGTTTAATTCCACCAGCGTTTCCGGTTTTACCTTTTCTTTTATAGGTAGGCGGACTCCTCCTCCGCTGACATCCATAGCGCGGATTTCGCCTTCCTCGTTTGAGCCCATTATTTTATAGACAATGCTAACCTCGCCTTTAATCCTGGGAAAACTTCTCTTTTCCATAGTTTTTATCCTTTGGTCAACAGCCCTTTAGGTTAATTTCAAGAAGGGCTGTTTAAGTTAGTGCGGAAGGAGAGAGTTGAACTCTCAAGGGTTGCCCCATACGCTTCTGAGACGTACGCGTATGCCAGTTCCGCCACTTCCGCAAAAACATATTGCTACATAATACAGCAGAGAAACTTTTCTGTCAATAAAGAAGGTGTTATGATATAATGCGAATAAATTCAAATAACCAATGAGCATGAAAATAGAGCTTGGGTTATCCGCGTTTCGTAGCGGCGCGATTTATCGCGCTTGAGAGGAGATTTTCAGGTGAAAGGCTTATGAAACTTTTCTTTTACTTCAACTCAGTCTCTCAGATAATGCTCCAGATATTCCTTCTGGGACTGGTGGGTTTTGTTTTGACCCGCCGGAAATTGCTTTCTCCGGAAGGGCTTACCGGGTTAACTACCTTTTTGATTGGAGTAAGTTTTCCAGCTCTTATTTTTTGGCAGGTTGTTACTAAATTCAGCTTTAGCCTGTATCCTCAGTGGTGGATATTTCCTTTAATCAGCTTAGCGATTACGCTTTTAGGCCTGGCCACAGGGTATCTTTTCAGTTTTTCCCGGCGGGACATTAAATATAAGCGGGAATTTATCAGTCTGGTGGGTTTTCAGAACGCCGGATATATGCCTCTGATATTGCTTAACCGGATAGTTTCTAATAATGAGGCAGACGTTGTGCTCATCTATCTATTTTTGTTTTTACTGGGTTTTAACCTGGTGATTTGGTCCTGGGGGGTATATTTTTTGTCCGGGCAGAATAGAAAAGATTTTTCTTTAGCCAGCTTATTCAGCCCGCCGGTTATTGCCGTGCTTTTAGGTTTTTTGTTAGTGGTTTTAAAGATAAATCTATTAATTCCCGGGTTTATCTTAGGGCCGCTGGAGATGCTGNNCTGATTTTGGCTAAGCTGATTGTCTTGCCCTTATTAGGGTTATGGTTAATCCGCGGCCTGCGTCCGCCTTATTTAATCGGCCTTTTGGTTATTCTGGAATTAGCGGTTCCCTCAGCCAACAGCCTGGTAGTCATATCCCGGCGCTATTGTCCGGAGGATAAAATTATCAGTCAGGGGATATTTTTCAGCCATATCGCCAGCTTGATTACCATTCCTTTATTTTTGGCGATTTTTAACCTGATTGCTTTATAGCGGATTAAGATGGAGAGAGTGGATATCGCGGTCAACCGCAAGGCCTTCAGGGATTATGAAATCTTAGAGCGTCTGGAGGCGGGAATAGTCCTGACTGGAGGCGAGGTAAAATCTTTAAGGGCCGCCAAGGCTGATCTTTCGGATAGTTTCGCCCGTATTGAAGAAAATGAGATTTCGTTGTATAATATGAATATCGCCAATTATGCCCAGGCCAGCTATATGAATCTTGAGCCCAAGCGGACGCGCCGGCTTTTACTGCATCGTCCACAAATTCAAAGGCTTAAGGATAAAATCAGCCAGCGCGGCCTGACCCTTATCCCGCTCAAGGCCTATTTTAATGAGCGGGGAATAGCCAAGCTGGAGATAGCCTTAGCCAAAGGAAAAAAGTTCTATGACCACCGCGAAGACATCAAGCGCCGCGAAACAGATTTACAGATGCGCAAAGCGTTGAAGAACAGAAACAATCGCTTAACAAGTTTAAAAATAATCAATAACCAATCATCAATAACCAGAAAATAACCAATGACCAATAACCAAATAAAAGATTGATGAGAGAATTTGATTTAGAAAAAAGGACAACGGAATTTGCCAAGGCGGTTATACGGCTTTGTATGGCTCTACCATATAATTCTATTAACAATAGGTTGATTGATCAAGTGGTTGGCGCAAGCGGTTCTGTGGGGGCTAATTACCGGGAGGCGAATGATTCTTTAGGAAAGAATGATTTTAAGCAAAGAATGAGAATTTCTCGTAGGGAGGCAAAGGAAAGTTTGCATTGGCTTGAACTTATGGCGGAGGCAAACAAAGAGAAGGAAGTCTTGATTAAGCCTCTGCTGAAAGAAGCTGATGAGCTAAAGAGAATCCTTTCTTCCATTATTGATAAATTTCAGTGATTTTGATTTATTGATTATTGGTATTTGATTATTTATTGGTTATTGGTCATTGATGTTTGGAATTTATTTGGTGCTTGGTATTTGGTTATTGGTGATTTATGAAGGGGGGGTGAAAGGTTTCGACTTAGACGAGTTAGGTATCAGTGGCATGCCGCGGACGCAGGGAAGGCCGCGATAACAAACCTTGCAAAAGTCAAATGCTGATAAAACATCAGTATTAACCTTCAACGGGTTGATGAACACTATGGAAGTAGTTCCTAGTGTTTCTCGCCCGATGATGGCGCCAGTCTTCGCTCACTAATCTGAGCGAAGCCCCTTACCGTTTAGCCTAAGAAGCGGCGTAGGGCAAATTAGATAGGCTGGTTTCCCGCCCTGCCCCGGGGCAGGAAATAAGATTAGTCCAGGGGATGATCCTTAGAGAATCACGGTTATCGGAGGCCCTAAGGATGACGCTTAAAAAGGTAACCTACGCATTGTAGAGGCTGGTATTTGACTGTTTGAGGACGCGAGTTCGATTCTCGCCACCTCCACCAAACCTTTCATTAATGAAAGGTTTGGTGGATGCCGTTTTAATGTAAAACGGCATCTTCTATGCAGCATTAATGAAAAAGTTGGTGGAGTCCGTTTTAATGTAAAACGGACTCTTCTATGCAGCATTAATGAAATGGGTAGCGTAGGGGTCAAGCGTAAGCTGACCCTGTAATACCGTTGCCTTACCTGCCTGCTCAGCAGGCAGGCGGCAACCGCTACTTATAAACCCGCTAATTCTTGCGCGAAGTAATGCGTCAGTTAATGGGGACGGTGGTAGTCGCTGGCTTCAGCCTGCGTCGTAAAACGCAAGCTAAAGCTCGCGACTACCATAGAATTTCTCCCGTTTAGTGAGAACCGGTTACTGCGCGAAACAGCTTTTTGTTGTAATATGTATAATTATATGGTAGTATTTAATTTGGCGGATATATGGAAAAGGTCAGTTTTGAATGGGATCAGGAAAAGGATAAGTTAAACCAGAGAAAACATAAAGTCTCTTTTATTATCGCCCGGCGGGCTTTTTTAGACCACCACCGCGTAATCGCTAAGGATTTAAAACACAGCGAAGCGGAAAATCGTTATTTTTGCTTCGGCCGGGTAGAGGGTGAGATATTAACGGTATGTTTTACGCATAGGAACAATGTAATGCGGATAATCAGCGCGGGTTTCTGGCGTAAAGGAAAGGCGGCATATGAGAAAGAAAATAAAATACACTGATGAACCCATGGAATTTAAAATCATAAAGGATTTCCTCCCCCCTCCCGAAGAAATGGCGTTAAGGGGTGAAAACGTAAAGGTAACCATTCAACTCAGTAAAGCAAGCATAGAATTCTTTAAAAAATGGGCGCAAAAACAACACAGCCATTATCAGACGATGATTCGGAATATTCTGGATTACTATACTGCTAATTATCAGTAAGGTAGTGTAGTGTCCCTAACGCTTC
>DOMD01000121.1 GCA_003510525.1 Candidatus Omnitrophota bacterium | reverse complement strand
GGCCGCACCCTGGCTTATTGCTTCGTAGACGATATTTTTGTTAACGCCAGGATGCTGCAAGAGGGTTTTGCCCTTCTTTATACCATTCCTCCCAATGTTAAATATATAGACCTCTTGGTTAAAGCCCAGGAGGAAGCCCGTAAGAATAACCGCGGCCTCTGGGCGGAAATCCCGGTTATTCCGGTGAAAGACGCGGGAAAATACCTTAATCAGGTAGCTGTAGNNAGAGGGGAAGGTTTCCTCTATTTACCAATCAGCCAAGGTAACCATCCTGAATTTCGGCCGCAGTGATTTTAAGGCGGTGATATTTAAGAATGACTTAGCTTCCTTTATGGCCGCCGGGGTCTCTATTTCCGCTTATAAAGGCAAAACCCTAAGGATAAGCGGCAAGGTTAAGGAATATAAGGATAAGTTTGAGATTATCGTCAGCCATCCTTCAAGCATTGAGGAGATAGACTGATTTTGATTGACCCAATTGGAAATTATGTTATACTAAAACGATTATTAAACGGAATTGCTAAAAGCAGAATTTATATAAATGCCGAGGTAGCTCAGTGGTAGAGCGCGGCCCTGAAAAGGCCGGCGTGGGAAGTTCGATTCTTCTCCTCGGCATTTAATTTTTAAGAGGGGGTTTCCTAACCCCTCTTTTTTATTGGAGTTATGGCGTAATTGTTTTACTTATGAAGCAGTATGCCCTGCCTTTTCTCATCTTCTTTAGGCTTTAGCCTCCCTTGGTGGTTTTGAGTGATTTTTTTGGTGCCTGATATGCGGCAAGCCTTCGCAAGGCTTGTTGGAAGGATTGCGCGAAGGCTTACCGCAGGCAAATAGCTTTAAGTGCTTGGGGGTAAAAAACATACTTAAAAAAATATTCTCAAGATAATTCGCGTAATCCAAATTAGGTAAGTCGCATGCAACAGTGAATTTTTCAGGAATTAAATTGCGCATTAGTTTATCCTTTTCTCGATTTTTTCTAATATCTTCCTCATCTTCCCTATCTCATCCATTAAGACCACGTTGGTTATATTAAATACAGAGCCGATTTCTCTCTGGTTGGCCTTACCGTAAACCACAGGATATTTTATCTTAAGATACATATCAAAGAGTTGTTCATCGCATAGCACCTCGCTGATTCTTTTCATAACAATAGGAGAAGGCAATTTACCATGTTTCTCAATCTGGGTTATGTATANNTCCCAAGGTTTTCCATACTATTAAATTCCTATTTTAGAGCCTACTTTTCCTGTCCCTTTATCCGCGTGAAGAGTCAATGCTGTAGCTGCTTCTCCTATGCCGGATAATACCCCTTTAGTCATAAACCAGGCTATCCCTGGAGACATAACCAAAAGCACTCCGGTAACCGTATTAAAATAAGGCTTCTCAAAGAACCAGGAGCTGGTCCCTGAACCCAGCTTTGTCTGTAAGATTGACATATAGATAGCCGCGTAATGAATAAGAGCCCAAACAATGACCCAGGATTTCACCCAAAAGAGATAGATAAAATACTCCTTTAAAATACTGAAGGTTCCGAATAAAAGGCACAGCAGTAAAGTAAACGGAAACAGACTGTAAATAATCATCACCGCGAAGCCTTGTAAGTACGGCAGAGCCTTAATCATGAACTCAGACAAAGTAGTTGAAAAGAACTGCCCTACAAACGATGAGGCATAGGCCAGCCAGCTGGCGGGCTGCCTCATCATCCAGCTTAAGCTGACCGCCTTAGATTCAATGCCATAGCCGGTCATATTAGATGCTATGTCTGTAGCTGCCTTTTCAGTGTGTACGGCAAGCAGCTTTATCTTTATTGCCTTGTAATCTATGAAGAGGTCGGTAAAGGGGCCTTTAGCGCCTAATTTACCTATCTCTGTTTTGATATAGTCAGTTAGTTTTAAATCGAGAGCTTCCCAGCGTTTTCTCTGATCCAGATCATAATTCATTATGATCTCTTCATCGCCCGGCCACCATTTTTTGGTAATGTTTGCTTGAGTCTTGCCGTTATTAATCATTCGTCCTAAGGTTTGCGGATAGTCGTTTTTAAGAAAATCTTCAAGATCTTTTCTTAAGGCATTGTCTTTCTTAATGCCTTCACTGCTAAAATGCTGTAAGTACAAAGACACCTTATTTACGATAAAAGGGTTGTTAAGATAGTTAAAATCTTTCTGCCGAGTAACCTTGGTAATCGCGCTTATCGTGCCATAGACAATGGCATTATAACCCTGGCTGATTAAAACAAGGCCTAGAGAACCAGCCCGAGTTTTTCCGGTATCAATAAAGGCGTCTTTTANNTCTCTAAAACAGCCATAGGCTTGATAAAGATAAATAAAAGAATACAAAACATCATCAAGTAACTCCATAAAACTGAGAAGTCTGTTTCCTTGACCGATCTCCACAAAGCGGTCAACATTCCAATAAGAAAGACTGCTAAACCTATCTTGGTTTCAAAAAACAGAAAATCTATTATTGACTTGGCATTAACCAGGCCAACAACCTCAAATGCCGCTTCTGTAGGAGATATGCCTGGAGGGATCATTTTTCTACAACCTTTCAAGAGATTAAAATAATAATGCTTATAAGAACCAACAAATAAAAAAGCGAGAAACCTAGACTAAGCTAAGTTTCTCGCTTTCTATTTGTTGACAGCCAGGGTTTATCTCAAATNNTAATTAGTTTACTGAAATTGAGATAAACCTTTTTACTGCCTTTTGTTACAACTTTTACCTCTATGGGAAAAGAAAGCCACAGTATCGCTACTGTGGCTGACATCAATTTGGCTCCCCCGCAAGGACTCGAACCTCGGACATGGTGGTTACAAGTAACCCGAAATTACTTTCGGACTTGGACTATATCTTTGCCATTTCGCTATAAATTTAACGATTTAGGCATCAGGTGCATAGTCTCTGAACCTTCCCCGCCTTCGGCGGGGCTCGGCTGCTGATTACCCTCGGCTTTACGTTTGGGCTTCCAGTACGCCATACTGCTTGGCGCATCCGCCATATCTTATGGCGGACAATTCTCCTGATTTGTCAACTACGGTTTCCCGTAGAAGCTGCGACATTCTCATCCTTCGACGCGCTCGCTTTACAGCTCGCTTACTCAGGATGAAATTTGACCTTCGGTCAAATTTCACAGCCACCCGCTCTACCAGCTGAGCTACAGGGGAATATTTAAAAATTCAAAAACCAAATATCAAAAGTCAAAATTAAGCCTCATTTAATCGAAAGTTATTGTATATCAAGTCAGAGACTTAATCAAGAGAAAAATCCACTTTAGGTAGCCGGTCAGTTATCAGGGGAAGCTCGCAATTTTTCCCCCTCACCTAACCCCTCCTTGCCTCCCCTTGGTAAGGGGAGGACTTCTTTCCTCTCCCGCAAGGGGAGAGGAATAGCGGGAAAGATTTGCTCCTGCTCACTGTTACCGCTTAACGCAGGGCGTGGATTTTCTTTTCTTCTAAAAGCTCGATAAATCTTTGGGTGTAGGCCGGGTTAAGCTGTATCCCGCGGGATTTTTTAAGCTCCTCAATCGCCTCATCAAGCATCAGCGGGCTGTTGTAACCCCTTCCGGTAGTCATGGCGTCAAAGGAATCGGCGATGGCGATTATCTGGGCACCCGGAGGAATCATATCCCCGGATAAGCCGTGAGGATACCCCTTTCCGTCATAGCGCTCATGGTGATGCAGGATATAGGGGATAATCTTTTCGCAGAAGGGCAGGCCCTCCAGAATCTTGGCCCCATCAGTCTGATGGCGCTTGATATAAGTAAAATCCTCATCGGTCAGCTTCTCCTTCTTATGCAGGACCCTGTCCGGCATACCGATTTTTCCGATATCATGCAGGTAGGCCGCCTTATTCACCGCGTCCACCTCTTCCCGGCTCAAGCCAAGCCCCTTAGCCAGCTCGGTAGAATAAAAAGCCACTCTTTCGGAATGCCCGGCGGTATAGGGATCCTTTTCTTCCAGGGCCCGGACCAAAGAATGCATGGTCTGAAAATAAACCCGCTCGATTTTCTTCTGCTGTTCTTTTATCTCCTCCAGGGCCTTCTCCAATTCTTTGTTTCTGGCGGCCAGGTCCAGGCTGACATACTCAAATTCGTTTCGAGGGACAGCCTTTAGGGAATCCTCGGAGGCGGCGGCCCGGACAACCTTATCCACCTTAGGGTCAAAGACTGTCAACGCGGCCTTAGCGCCAGAGGCAACACGCCTGCCCAAAGACTCGCAGGTCAAGACTAAATCCGCGAAGCTCTCTATATGCTCCCAGGGGATATCGACAGCATTTATCTTAAGCGAAAGCTTTATTGCCTGGTTATCGAGAATAAATTCGCGATCGGCAATCCCTGAGATAAGCGCGGATAGGCGTTTTTCTAAAAGATTCATATCAGCGCCCCAAAGGCATAGAGAAAACGCCCCCTCCCCATAATATGCCAGGAGTGATTTTTTATCCGCGTAACCCTTTATCGCCCCAGCCAGCATTTTAATTAAACGCGGCAATGAGCGATAATATTTCTCTTCCAGATACTGATATTCGTTAATATAAATCAGGCAGAAAAGATGTGTCCGCTTCTTATTTGCCTTATCCAGAATAGGTTCCACGCTAAGCTGAAAATACCTTTGGGTATAAAGATTGGTGGCGGGGTCAATGATAGCCTGCTGTTTAATTTTTTCCGATTGGATGACCAAGGTTATGTATTTATAAGCCTCAACCGTAAGATAAGAAATCAGGCCGAGGAAAATAAGGCTAAAGATATCCAGGCTGAAGTTATAACGGACCCGCAAAAACACATACCCCGCCGAGAGTATCAGTAAAAGAGCGCTTGAAACCAGAAAAGAGTATACAACTTTCAGGCGCAAAGAAATCAACCCGATGGCTATGCTCAAAGCCAGGAGAATAAATCTCTCCGGCCAATAGGGCATTACCTTTAAAAATTTACCCGACAAAAACATAAGCAGGCAGTTGGCATTGATATAAATCCCGGGGATTTTACCTAGGGGCGTAGGATGAATATCGTGGATTATATCCGCGGTGGCCCCCATCAACACAATCTTATCCTTAAACAGGGAGGAATCCAGGGGTGCTGAGGAATCAAAAAACCGGGAAACAGAGACAGTATTAAAATCGCCTGCCGCGGCCAGGTAATTTATGGGTAAAGTTCCATACTCGCTTACCGGGATACTGAAGCCGTCCGGAAAGATAACCCGCCCGGTCTCATAGCGGATGTCAACAGGTGAAGCGCCCCGAGCCATGGCCAGGGTCTTAACCTCAGCCCCGTAATCATACTTCCGGCCTGCCCGGTTTACATCAAAAACCAGGCGGACTTCCCGCACCCTTAAATCCTGGGAATTAAGTATGCCTTTATTCACCAGGCCAATTCCCGCTGAGGCCAAAGCCAGGATATCCAGGGGCTGGACATATTCGTCGTTTTCCATATAACCGGCCAGGATTACCTTCCCGGATCTTTTAATCTCCTCGGCAAAAAGGGAATCCGCCTCTTCATCGGACTTGCCCAGAAAGGCATGATCAAAGAATACCGCCTTAGGCCCGCCGGCATTTACCGTCTTTAGCACTTCAGCAAAACGCCCGCGGCTCCAGGGCCAGCGCAGGTCCGCCTTTTTAAGCGAATCATTATCAACCGCGATAACCACGATATCTTTAATTTCTTCGGGTAAGGCTTTTTGAGCCAGGCTGATATTGGAGAAAAAATCGTTCAGCCGTAAGGCAGGAACCCCCAGAAAACCAAAGTATTGCAGAATAGTGTAAAGAATGCAGGCAAAGGCGATTAACAAAAAAATGGCCTTCTGCGATTCTTCGTTTCTATTATTGGGCATAAATTAAATTTAACATAGATACCTCCAACTTACAAGAATATTTTCTTTTTGGCCTGACCTTGAACTCTACTGTTTTTATGGTATATTTGTTAGTGTGCAAGGAAAGCTAAGAATATTCCTTGACAAGAGCCTGACTATCTGTAATTATAAGGAAAATTCGGTCCTGAAAAAAAGCAGTCAAAGGCATCTGATTAGGGGGGAAAGGAAAAAATGAGAAAAAAGGCTTTTACTCTGGTTGAAATTATGATCGCCCTGATTATTGTAAGCGTCGTGGTATCGCTTTCTATTGTTACCTTTCAAAAGACTATTGAAGCCAATAACGACAAGATCTGCCGCCAAAACCTTAAAGTGCTCCAGGGCGCCATTGAAATCTACACCATAGAGAATAACGCCCTTCCCGCCACACTCAGCCGGCTGACTCCGGAACAGATTCATCTGGCGTATGAGAAAGTAATCGGAAAGCCCAAAGAAAACCGCTTAGCCGGATATTTCAATAACCTGGTAGGGATAAAACCTCTGTTCGCGGATTTAGGTAAATATTACGGCAATGACCCCAAAGTGCTTAGATGCCCGGCGGATAAAACTACAGCGATAGGCGAGAGTTCTTATACTTTAAACTCGGTATTTGAGGAAAAAGACGACTTAGAGAATTATTCAGATATAGTGTTATTATCTGACACAAGCCTCTTTCACAAAAAAGATATCTTCTCCGGTGAGACGTATCGGATTGGCATCAGCCCAGACGGCAAATATGGAACCATAAACCAAGATGGCGATACCGAAGGAAACATATCTTTTATAAACACTAATGGTCCATCCCATACTTCTTGTACCACGCAAACAGAATGTTGCCCCAAACCTAGTGATGGTTCTTGTTGGGCAAACTGTAGAAATGCAGGCTTTAAATGGAACTACAGCGATCATGAATGCAAAGATGATGATTGACCGAACCACTAA
>DOMD01000141.1 GCA_003510525.1 Candidatus Omnitrophota bacterium | reverse complement strand
AAAGAAATAAGCCCCAGGGGATGCTGGCCGCAGGCATTGGGACAGCCGTTTATCTTGATATTTATCTTTTTGAGCACTGCCTTCGCGATAAAATTATCTTTGATCAACTTCTCCAGCTCCTCGGTCAAAGCCGGTGAATTGCATAACCCAAGATTACAGGTAAGCGCGCCCTTACAGCAAACCACATCCTGGAGGCTGTCCGGATAAAGAAAATCCTTTAAAATATCTTTCAGCCTTAAAAACAGCTTATGGGTATCGGCTTTTCGGATATTACAAAGGCAAAGATTTTGATTCTGGGAAGCCCGGTATTCCAGGCCGGGAAAATCATTTTCCAACGCGGCGATTTTCTCTAATCTATCCGCGGGAAGGTCACCCCGGGGAATTCTTAATTCCACAATCACCAAGCCGCTTTGTTTCTGTTCAATAAGGTTATATTTTATAAATTCCTTAAACTCTTTATCCTCTACCTTAGGAATATCTCCGGGACTCACCTGAAAAGATACCGGTTCAATATTCCTTAAGTTAATGTATTCCGCCTCTTTTAATACTCTTAACTCCTCCTGATACCACTTCTTAAAAACATCCATACCGTTATCTTTAATCAAAAACCTTAAGCGGTTATGGTGCTTATTCCGGCGATCTCCGTGCTTGGAATACACATTTTTAACGGCGCTCACGCAGTAGCCTAACTCACCTTCGGGAATAAAATCCTCCAGGAGATGCCCGGTAAGCGACTCCGCTCCCATTCCTCCGCCGACAAAGACCTGAAAATATTTTTGCCCGTCTTTTATTTTAGCTAAGAGTCCGACATCATTAACCAATATCGCCGCGCAGTCCTTAGCGCATCCGGAGAAGGCAACCTTAAATTTGCGCGGCAGGTTAAAGGAACTGTCCTGGGCCAAGAGGTATTCGGTGAGTGAAATGGCGTATCCGGCGGTATCAAAAACCTCATCCGGGCATATCCCGGAGAAAACACAAGCGGTAACATTCCTTACGGTATTGCTTCCTCCGCCCCGAGGGGAAAGCTCAAAATCCTTCAGATACTCAATAACCTTAATCGTATCTTCAATCTTTACTTCATGGATTTGGATATCTTGCCTGGTGGTGATATGAGTAACCCCGTTCCCGTAGGCGCGGGCGCAATGCGCGATGGCCTTAAGCTGTTGGGCGCTGACTTGTCCGGCGGGAATCCGAATGCGGCTCATAAAGACCTTGCCCCCGCGGTGGCTGTAAAGCCCCCAGGGCACCCGCACGCCGGTAAAGCGCGCCGGGCTGATTTTTCCGCTAAGCAGGTCTTCCAAAGAATTCCGGTAATTTTTTATGCTCTCTTTTACTTCATTAGGCAGTTTAAACATTTTATTCTCACTCAAAGTATTGCTGCATACTCCCGTATCTTTCCCCGGTATCCGGAAATATAGTAACTACGGTTTTATTTTTTCCTAAGTCTTGGGCTATTTTTAAGGCGGCCCAGGCCGCGGCCCCGCTGGATAATCCCACGAACAATCCTTCTTCTTTGGCTAATCTCCTGGCCGTCTTAAAAGCATCGTTATCCGAAACCTTGATAATCCGGTCAATAACTTCGCGGTTTAATATCTCCGGAACAAATCCCGCGCCTATCCCCTGGATTTTATGCGCACCCGGCTTTTCTCCGGAAAGGACTGCCGAAGCAAGCGGCTCAACCGCGATAACCTTTATCTTGGGATTTCTTTCTTTTAAGACCTCCCCCACACCGGTAATGGTCCCGCCGGTGCCTACCCCGGCCACAAAGGCGTCTATTTTATTTCCCAGAACATTCAAGATTTCCCTGGCGGTGGTTTCGCGGTGTATTTTGGGATTAGCCTTATTCTTAAATTGCTGCGGCATAAAGCTATTCGGGGTATTCTTCAAAAGCTCCTCGGCCTTTTTGATTGCCCCGCTCATTCCCTCTATCCCCGGGGTAAGCACTACTTCCGCGCCCAAAGATTTCAGGATATATATCCTCTCTATGGACATAGTTTCTGGCATAGTCAGAATCACCCGGTAACCCCGGACCGCTCCCACCATGGCCAGGCCGATGCCGGTATTGCCGGAGGTCGGTTCAATAATGGTTGAGCCGGATTTAAGCAAACCCTCTTTTTCGGCCTCCTGAATCATAGACAGACAAATCCTGTCCTTTACCGAGCCTCCGGGATTAAACTGCTCTAACTTGGCATAGATGACCGCCGAATCCTTATCCGGCAGGCGGTTAAGCCGGATTACCGGAGTATTGCACACAAGCTCTAAGACATTATTGGCAACTTTATCTGAAAATGGCATATCACCTCTCCTTCGACTCTACAACGGTGAGCGAAACTGCCGAAGGTAGCTGAGTCGAACCGCCGCCTCCCATAAAATAAACAAATTCTATTTTATCATTATTCCCGATACTTGTCTGCTCAAATTCCTGACGGCTGAGGATTTTCTCGTTTAACTCTACCGTCACCACTTCCGGGCGGATATTTTTCTTCTTTAATAACTCCGAAACCGTCAATTCTTTTTCCTGCTCTTCTTTTTTTCCGTTAAGGACTATGGTAATCATGCCAACCTCCCTGGTATAATCAGACATCCCCGCTTCTTTCTCATTAATAGGATGTCTTTTAGGTATTTATTTTAGATGGTTTAATGCTTTTAAAGTTATTTCAAAATCATTATCCGTATGCGCCGCCGAGATAAAACACACCTCATCGCCTGCCGGTGAAAGATAAACCCCCCGGGCTAATAAATTATGGAAAAATCCGTTGAACTGCTTTTTATCTTTAAAGCTGAAATTAAACATTGTCCCAAAACGGTTTAAAACTGCGTTTGCTTTCTTATTTTCGATTATCCTGTCTATTCTTTCATAAAAAGACCCGGCTTTTTCATTAAGCCTTTTATAAAAATCTGGTCTTTTTAGAATCTCTAAGGTCTTAAGCCCGGCATTGACCGCCACCGGGTTCCCGGATAAGGTGCCGGCCTGATACACGCTTCCTAAGGGAGCGAGGTGGCGCATAATTTCTTTTTTTCCCCCCAAGCAGGCCAAAGGAAAACCTCCGCCAATAATTTTTCCCAAGCAGGTTAAATCCGGGATAATCCCGAAAATATTCTGTATTCCTCCAAAGCAAAAACGAAAGCCGGTAATCACCTCATCAAAAATAAGCAGGGCTTTATGCTTTAAGGTCAATTTACGCAAACCTTCCAAGAAACTTTTTAAGGGCAGAATCAAGCCGGTATTGGCCGCGATTGGCTCAACAATCACGCAGGCAATATCTTTATCTTTTGCTAAGGTTTCTTCTACTTGCGCTAAGTTATTATAATCAAGATTATAGACATCCCGGCTTATATTTTTCGGGATACCGGAGCTTTTTCCCGATAAAAAATAATCACTGTGGCCGTGATAACATTCCTTAAATTTAATGATTTTATTCTTCCTGGTATAACCCCGGGCAACCCGAATAGCCGACATCGCCGCTTCCGTGCCTGATGAAACCAGGCGCGCCAGCTCGCAGGAAGGAATAGCCTTAGTAATAACCTTGNNATGACCTAACAATAACGCCCCCCAAGACATACAGTAATCTATATAGGTTTTACCGTCTTCACCGAGGAATTTCGAGCCGGAGGCCTTTTTAACAAAAACCGGCGCCCCGCCCACCGATTTAAAAGAACGCACCGGACTGTTTACACCTCCGGGGATGTATTTCTTTGCCTCTTGAAACAATCGCTCGTTTATTTTAACCATTTTGCCGCGTCTTTAGCCCAGTAAGTTATAATAATATCCGCTCCGGCTCTTTTTATGGCAGTCAAAATCTCCAAAACCAACTGTTTTTCCATTTCCGGTGACTTGGTGACTTGGTGACATCTTTAAGTATGTCCTGACCATCGCATACTCCCCGCTGACATTAAACGCGGCCAATGGAACGGAAAACTTCTCTTTGGCTCTAGCGATTATATCCAGATAGGCCAGCGCCGGCTTGACCATCACTATATCCGCGCCTTCCTGAATATCCGCCTCAATTTCCCTTAAAGCCTCATCCGAATTCCTAAAATCCATTTGATAGCTTTTTCGATCACCGAATTTCATCCCGGAACCGGCGGCCTCCCTAAACGGCCCGTAAAAGTTAGAGGCAAACTTAGCGGAATAGCCCATAATCGCGGTATCGCCAAAACCATTCTTATCCAAACCTTCCCTGATTGCCGCAACCTGACCATCCATCATCGCGCTGGGAGCCACAATATCCGCCCCTGCCCGGGCGTGAGAAAGGGCAATCTTAGCCAATATATTTATAGTCTTATTATTATCTATCTTTATCTGGTGACCTTGTGACTTTGTGACTTTGTGACTTTTCTTTATGACACCGCAATGCCCATGCTTAGTATAGCCGCACAGGCAGACATCCGTAATTACTGCCAATTCATCGCCAAAGTTCTTCTTTAAGGCTCGGACCACCTTCTGAATAACCCCGTTTTCAGAATAGGCCTGGCGACCGGCATCATCCTTTTCACCGGGAAGGCCAAAAAGGATAACCGAGCTTACCCCGGAACGCTTCAGCTGTTCAATCTCTTTTAAAAGCTCATCCTGAGAAAAGCGAAAGACCCCGGGCATGGCCTCCACTGGTTCCCTTACCTTCCTGCCCTCACGGACAAAGCAAGGCATTACCAGATTGTCCGGACCAATCCGAGCCTGAGCAATCAAATCCCTCGTTGCTTTACCTTTGCGCAATCTATTTAATCTACGCATACCAATTCTTCTTCCTCAATCTTGCCCTCGATGATCCTAAAGGAGCGCGCCTCAGGCGGTTTTTGCTTGCTTAAGGAAATTATAACATAAGAACTCTCCGGATAAAAAGCCAGCTCAATATCCTTAGCCGAAGGATAAGCCGGGCTATCCACATGAGAATGATATATGGCGGTAAGCTCAAGTTCATCCGCGCGCAGGCGCTTAAACACCGCCAGCTGCTCTTTAGGGTCAATATGATAGCAGAGCTTGGGGCTGTCGGAGATATTAACCAGGGGGAAAATTATCTCTATCCTCTTATCCCGGCCGGCCAGTATGCCGCAGGCCTCCCTTGCCGGCTCTTTCAAACAGTGCCGCAGGAGCTCTTCATAAATCTCCCTTTTTACCCATAATTTTGATTTTCGCATTTTGATTTTTATGTGGGGCCGTGGTGTAGCCCGGTTAACACGTCTCCCTGTCACGGAGAAGACCGCCGGTTCAAATCCGGTCGGGCCCGAAACGTTTTTATCCCGTTAGAAAATACTCTCTGGCAAGCCAGAGGGTTATTCCAAATTTTACGAACACGGGGGTTAATACCCCGTGTGAGTTTTCTAACGGGATTTATTTTTCTCTTTCTGTGGCTTTCTCCACT
>DOMD01000029.1 GCA_003510525.1 Candidatus Omnitrophota bacterium | reverse complement strand
GACAGCCCCAAATCCGATAAACTCTTAGCGCTCTGTTCTTTCAATATCGCCAATGGAGTGGCGGAACTGATCGCGTCCAAGCTAAATGGTTTGACAAACCCGGTCATCTGCTTTGGCCAGGAAGCCAGCAAAAAGGCCCGGGCGGCCAGGGCCGGATTAAAGATATTCGCCCCCAAGCCTCCAAAGGCCTGTTTGCATACAACAATGGCGAAAATCCCTCCGGCCATAGGAATCCAGAAAGGAACACTTGAAGAAAGATTATAGGCCAATAAAAGTCCGGTAAGCACGGCCGAGCCGTCGCTTACGGTTATTTTCTTGCCGCGGGATTTCTGAATCAGGGCCTCGGTAANNACCGCCCACATCACCTTAGAAACGCTTTCCCGGTTGTGGATATGCGGGGAAACCCCGACATAAAGCTTATCCGCCATTTTTCAACTCCTCAAGTAACGCGCCTTGAAGTTCCGCGATCTTACTCTTTACGGAATTAATTACCGCGGCGGAAGAAATGGTCGCCGCGCTGATGGCATTCACCTCTCCTAAAGACTCCTGCCCCTTATTTCTAAATTGCTCCAGAAAAGGCAACTCCAGTATACGGCTTCCTATGGAAGGGGTTTCATTCTGGGATAGAATCTTGATGCTGACTATTTTTAAAGCGGTATCTAAACTTATCAAAATCTCAATATCCGAAGAATAACCCCTCTGTATAGACTTAAGCACAAATCCGCCAATCTGATTATTAGCGTCATAGGCGCGATAAAAAAGCACCTTATCCTGATCATAATGCGGCTTAAACATAGCGGCTTGCGGCAGGAGTTCTTTTAAGGCCTGGGTTTCCTGTTCTTCTTTCTGGGCTTTTATTATCGGCTCGGTAACCGAATTAATCACCGCCAGCACTGAGCTAGACAAGAAACAAATCAAACCCAGAATCAGCGCGTATTTAAATGTTTCTCTCATTTTAATCTCATCTTAGCATACTTTATTGATTGCACAATATTCCTTCCCTGGGGGCAAACATAACTGCAAGAGCCGCACTCCATGCACTCTAAAGCCCCATAGCTCTTGGCCAGGTCCCACTTCTCTTTTTCTACCGCTAGAGATATCATGCAAGGCTCAAGCCCTAAAGAACAACTCTCCACGCACCTGCCGCAGCGCAGGCAAAAGGCATCCTCGGCCGGCTTAACTTCGCTTTCGGTTAAAAATATCACACCCGCGGTAGTCTTGATTATCGGCGTATCCAAGCTGTATTGGGCAATACCCATCATCGGCCCGCCAAAGACTATTTTCTTAGGCTCTTCTTTTAATGGCCCGCACTCGCTGATCAAATCCCGGATAGTCGTCCCGATACGCGCTAAAAGATTGGCCGGCTTCTCTAAACAATCCCCGGCAACCGTTATCACCCTTTCGTATAATGGCTTACCTGAATACACCGCCTCATATATCGCGTAAATAGTAGCCGCGTTATGCGCTAATGCCCCCACATCAAAAGGAAATTTTCCCGGAGGGACTTCCCTGCCCAGCACGGCCTTAATTAACTGTTTTTCTCCGCCCTGAGGATATTTTGACTTGAGAACTTTTAATCTATATCCTGTTCCCGCTAATTTAGAGCTAAAGGCCTTGACAGCCTCAGGTTTATTATCCTCAATAGCAATATACACATTCTTTGCCCCCACACATCGCGCCACTAAGCCGATACCCCGGATGATCTCATCCGTCCTCTCAATCATCAGGCGGTTATCCGAAGTCAGATAGGGTTCACATTCCGCTCCGTTAAGAATAAAGCTGTCTATGGGCTTCGGC
Organism: Candidatus Omnitrophota bacterium; assembly: GCA_003510525.1. Taxonomy (GTDB): domain Bacteria; phylum Omnitrophota; class Gorgyraeia; order Gygaellales; family UBA12090; genus UBA12090. Next base: position 4,328 of record DOMD01000029.1, on the reverse strand, counting down.
GGATTTAACTTTATATGGCTGGGGAAACCCGCCCCTCCCATTCCCACAATCCCGGCGGTCAAAACTGTTTTACGGATATCCTCCGGACTCAGGCGCTCTGCTGTTTCAGTGGAGACTATCGGTTTAAATTCCTCTTTCTGGTCTAAACCGTCTGAAGCAATTACCACTGCCTTGGCCCGGCCTAAAACCGGATGGGCCAAATCATCAATAGCCAGAATCTTTCCCGATATTGAGCTGTGCACCGAGGCCGAAACCGGCCCCTCTGCCGAATCCGCGATAAGCTGTCCGGTTTTTACCAGATCCCCTGTTTTTACTATTGGATTAGCCGCCTTGCCGATATGCTGGGATAAGGGAATTATCGCCTTCATCGGAAGCCTGGCCTGACAAATAGCCAAGCCAGCGGTAAGTTCTTTTTTGTCTTTAAGCTTTAACATATTCGGTCTCTGGGCTACCTTTAGAATTAACAGAGAATTTCTGCCTTAAGTATCCCGTGGTGCCAATCAGGGAGAATAATACCCCCACCCCGATCAATAACCCTCCCTGTCCTATAGACTTTATCTCGGCCAAAGCCGAACCGATAAACATAAACAATAAAAAAGCCAGATGCATCACCACCTCAACCGAGCTAAAGACCTTTCCCAGCATGGCGCCGGAAGAAACATCGTGAATCAGGGTATTGGCCGCGGTCATTATCGGCCCCACGGCCAAACCAAAGACCACGGCTAAAATAGCCGCGGTATAGAAAAATGGATAGCGGTTTAAGACAAAGGCGAATCCCGCCAGGGCCAGGCCGCTGGAGATTAATGAAGAAAATATGGTTTTAAAACAATTCGCGCTCTTACCAAAACGGCCGTATATAATTGAACCCAAAAAGAGCCCCATTCCTAAGAACATCGCCAATAAGCCTAAATCCAAAGTCAGGGATTTCAGGGTCTGCTGAACAAAGACAATCACCACCACATACATCGTTCCCAGGGCCGCCCAAATCAAAAAAAGAACGGCAATCACTCCCCGCATTTGTTTCCGACCAAGCAGATATCTTATCCCTTCCTTAACCTCGCCTAACACCGATGATTTCCTGATTGCCTCCAGCACCTCTTTCCCCACTTCCATAATCTTGACTCTCTGCCTGCCGGCCAAACGGATAAAAAATACCAGGAAGCTGGAAACAAAAAAACTTGCCGAGTCTATATAAAAACCTCCCTTTGCCCCTAATACGGTTACCACGATCCCGCCGATGGCAAATCCCGCGGTAGAGGCAATCATACCGGTAGTATTCACCAAAGAATTCGCCATCAGCATCTGCTCCTTAGGAACAAGCTCCGGCACAATGGCCAGTTTAGCCGGGACAAAAAACCGGCCTATACAAAAAAGCAAAAACACCACCGCGTAAAGCGGCACAATAGATTTATGAGAATCAATTATATATAAAGGGATGAGCAAAACCAGAAGCCCGCGCAGGAAATCGCAGTAATACATCGTCTTGCGCCGGTCCCAGCGGTCCACATAAACTCCGGCTATCGGCCCCACCACAAATACCGGCAGTATGGTAAAAGCCATCAAGCTGGCTAATTGCAGAGTCTTCCCGGGTGAGCGCTGGGCGATAAAGCCGATCAAGGCCATCTGGTTGAGCCTATCGCCNNGTCCATAGTCCATAGTCCATAGATATGGTTTTTAGCTATCAACTATGGACTGCAAACTATGGACTAAAACAGCCGGCGGGGGGAATCGAACCCACGGCCCACGGTTTACGAAACCGTTGCTCTGCCAACTGAGCTACGCCGGCGATATCTTAGAAACACTATAAGCGACAATCCAGCCTAAGACGCCGGATTAGAACAAACATTGTAACATACCCTTTAGGATTTTTCTAATTGAATTTACGCATCCTACCTCCCTAAAACAAACGCCCCACAGAAACCTGTAAGGCGTTTGTTGCCGCGTCAATACTCAAGATTCGGCCTGAAGAGCGTCAAAAAAACTAACTATATACATCTTTTCTGTTACTAATACGCAACACAAGAATCAAAATCTCTCGTTCCGATATTTTATAGATGACGCGGTAATCTCCCCACCGATACCGCCAATACCCCTGAAAATCTCCTTTTAATGGCTTTCCTAATTCTTTGGGGTCTTGGGCAAGATAGGTCTCAATACGGGCAAGAATTTTTTTAACCGTAGATTTATCTAACTTTTTAAGGTCTTCCTCAACCGCGTCAAGATAGACGACTTTATACACCGAGCTGTTTCCTTAATTCTGCTCCTGAAATAATCTTAGATTTAGGGTCGTTAAAGCGGTCTTTGGCAATTTGCGCGTCAGCGTAATCTTCCAAATAGTGAGCCAAGGCGTCGGTAACATAAAAGGTTTCGCTGCGATGCGTAGCCTTTGCCAATGAAGCTAACCTATTAACCAGCCCAGCCGGTAAACGAAATGCTTTTAATAAAGTCATCACTTATCCCTCCTTACAATATAAGTATAACATTGTTATACAAGTATTGCAATATAAATATTTGAGCCCTAAATATTTAACCCTACTCACTATTACAAGGAATTCCGGAGACAGCAGAATTCCNNTTAAACCATATCGCTTTGAATGCCATATGTCAACAAAATAGACCTGACCCTTTCGTTCGCTTTCGTTCTTTCGTTTGTTTTTATAATTAGCGCTTTTAATATTATTAAAGTTATGGTATACTTTTTGTATGAAAGAAAGGCCGCTTATAAAAACAAACACATATCTAAAAAATAGCAAATTATACGAAAAATCGCTATTTGCTAATGTTTCCTCTTCTACTGCTATTGAACTCGGAGCGCTTAGTCCAGCCATTATCAATGCCTTAAAAAAAGAAAAAACACCCAAAATTATCTTTTACCCTCTCGGCGAGAAAGCGTAACCTCTAATACCTCTTTAAATATTTCTTCCATAGGCTTGTAATTCTTATCCATCCCCGCGCGGACAGCCGCGAAATATTCATCTTTTTTCTTGCGCTTGACAGTGCTGAAATCCAGAAGCGGTAAACCTGCCTGCAGAACCATCAAAGTTGCTATCAGCCTGGCAATCCTTCCATTGCCTTCTCTAAAGGGATGAATCAAAATAAATTCCACCTGAACCTCTGCCAACGCCCTGATAATTTTGTCCTTATCTCTAAAATTACAGGGAGTATATTTAGCTAACTGTACTTTTTCGAATTCTTCCATAAGTTGCGGTATATATGCCGCGGCCGCGAAAGGAAAGCTCCCCTTGCTAATATTAACCTTTCTATAGTGCCCTGCCCAAGGGTAAATTTTACCTAACCATAATTTATGCAGCTGACAGATGTCTTTGGCTGTAAAACAATGCCTTGCTCCATATTTTCTGAAAAGAGCGTCTTCCGCTTGTTTTAAAGCAATTGCCTCCAAGCGATCCATCTCAGATTTTTTCTTAATGCCCAGCATATTTTTAATCACTAACCGGCGCGGCCCGGGCTCATACTGAGCTTCCGATAAACCACTCACATCATATTTTTCCCCCATTACTCGCCCTCGCTTCCCCATAAGAAAGTATATATATTATGTTTGAAACTGGTAGCCGATCCCGCGACAACGCTTCCGCGAAGACGGCGACTCGTCTTCACGTACACCCTTTATGGATTAATCTTTACTTTTTCGCCGTCGTTTCTTTAATGTCTTACGTCAAGAACTGACGCCACCTTTCTCTATTGGGCTTTTGCATTGAATGCCATATGTCAACAAAATAGACCTGACCCCGTCGCCTCATCTTTTTGCTCTCGCATACATAGTCCAGTACTTGCATTTGATTTTGTCACCGCCTTGACTGTATCTGCTATTGAAAATGAAAGATTATCAATCAATTCAGACATACTTGAGTCATGCTTTTCTTGCTTATACTTAATCCCTCCCACCTCCCATCGTTGTAAAAAATCCCAACTCTTTTTTATAAAAGCTAATCCCTGTTCGGATTTATTAAGCTCCCTTATAATGCCCGCATTGAGCTTCGTAGCCAAATCTATCATCGTTGTATCGGCACTTAATGAAACCTGAATTGTAAGAAAATTATGTTTATTTTCTGCCCATGTTAACGTCCCTTTTGAAGAGTGATTAGCTACGAGCAGTAAAGATGACTTTCCGATACCACGCTCACCAATAATTAAAATATTTGCAGGATTTGCTAATTTAGCTTGATATAGAAGTTCATCGATTCTATCTATTTCTTTTATTCGCCCTGCAAACATTCCAGTATAAACTGGACTATTTGGTCTAAATGGATTGTATCTAATGACCATAACTCTCTCCTACCCCTATCCTTGTGTCATTATCGCAGATTTTC
>DOMD01000131.1:2144-3265 GCA_003510525.1 Candidatus Omnitrophota bacterium | reverse complement strand
GCTTAACGCTCTCTTGGGCCAAAAGGTCTCCATTGTTTCAAAAATTCCCCAAACTACCCGCAATATCATCCGTGGGGTCCTAACTGAAGAGAGGGGACAAGTTGTTTTTGTGGATACCCCGGGCCTGCATAAGCCCAAGCACCATTTGGGAAAATATATGAATGTCCTGGCCGAGGACTCGGCCCGGGGCGCGGATGTGGTTTTACATTTGGTGGATTCATCGGAAAATACGGGTGAGGAAGAGACCATGATTGTTAATTTCTTAAGCCGGCAATTAGGAAAGCTTCCCATAATCCTGGTTTTAAACAAGATAGATTTAGGGGGGAGATTTATTCAGGAATACCTGAAGCTTTGGGAGGCCAAAAGCGGAAAACTCATCAATGAACTCTCGGATAAACTGATTGTTATTCCGGTTTCCGCCTTAAAGGGAACAGGCTTGGATAAGCTTTTAGAGGTTTTGTTTTCCTATATGCCTAAGGGCCCACAGCTATATCCTGAGGATATGGTTTCGGATTTTCCGGATAATTTGGCTTACGCTGACATAATCCGCCAAAAGCTTTTTGAACGGATGCGCCAGGAAATTCCCTATTCCATCGGAGTGCTGATTGAGGAGGTTATTGAGCGCACCAAAGAGCTGACCTTTATAAAAGCCGTAATCCTGGTAGAAAGGGATTCCCAAAAGGCAATGGTAATCGGAGATAAGGGCAGGGTTATAAAAGAAGTAGGCAGTGCCTCCCGCAAAGAATTGGAAGGAATGTTAGACAAAAAGGTTTATCTGGAGCTGACTGTGAAAACTAATCCTGATTGGCGCGAAGACAAGGAAATTCTCAAGCGAATGGGGATAATTCAGTAGTTCCAAAATTTTTTACCCTGCCCCCCTTGACAAATGAAAATTTTGTGTTATACTTTAATTAGAAATTTGCACTTTGACAATTAAACAAGAAATACCATTTGTCCCAATTAAATCGGGATCCCGCTAAAGTGTTAAAATACTAAGGCGGGAAAAAAAGGCAAACCATCCGTAAGGATGGGGCGCAAAGCTTCCGGTCCTGAGCGAACGAAGTGAGTCGAAGGATAGCGGAGTTACCAAAGGGTGAAAGCACTAATTAACCCTAAAAAAT
>DOMD01000131.1:0-2125 GCA_003510525.1 Candidatus Omnitrophota bacterium | reverse complement strand
CGCTCCCTTCGCCCACGCCCCCAAAAAACCGCTTGCAGAAACTACGCCAGACGCGTCTCTTAAGCCCAAAGAAGAATCCATAATTAAGGAAGAAGAGCTCGCGCCCAAAGAGGGATTAACTAAAACCTTATCCCAGGCCTCACCAATCCAGGAAGAAGAGCCTCCAGCGCCACTCCAGAAACAAGAAACGGATTTAAAGGACAAAATCATCTCCCTTACGGAAAAATTAAAAAACAACGATTCGGATATCTTTCAGGCCGCGGCTGATGAGCTGGTCAAGCTGGGGAGGAAAGCTATTCCGGTTATCGGGGAAATGCTTAAAGCTTCCGATGAGCCATTGAGGGGTGAATTGGCTTTTATCTTAGGAAGGATTAAGGATAAAGAGGCCACCCCGTTTTTGATTGAGGCCTTAAACGACGAAAACGCCTATATCCGGCGTAACACTGTTGAGGCTTTGGGTAAAGTCAGGGATGAAGAATCTATCCTGGCTTTAATTGGCCGCTTATCTGATGAGGATAATACAGTAAGAGAAAAATCAGCCTGGGCCTTAGGGGAGTTGCGGGATTCCCTGGCCACCGGAGAGCTATTGAACCGCTTACATGACCAAGAGGAAAGCGATGAGGTCAAAACAGCGGTAGTTGAGGCCTTAAGTAAAATTAAAGACCAGAGTGTTACCGGGGATTTAGTCAGCCAATTAAAATTAGATGTTGACCAGGGCTACAAAAACGAGGTGGTAAGCGCCCTGGGAGAGATTGCCGACCCTTTAAGCGAACCGGAGTTGAGCAGTTATCTCGACAATCTTAAGCAGGACGCGCCTGGCGACCAAAGTTTATTGTTTAGCTGGCAGGGTGATGTCCAAATAGCCGAAGAAGCGCTTATGAAAATACGAGGCCGAATATGAAATCCTTCAGCTTAAGCAAAAATCCCCGGTTACCGCGATTGATTTTTATCTATATTTTAAAAGAAAGCGTTTTCTCAAAAACCCTGTTTAGCCCTTGTAATCAGAAGATTCTGTGATAAACTTTAAATAGGTCAGCCGGTAATTCTATCGGTCAAAATGGAGGATTAAAATGAAAAAACCATTTCTTAATCTGGCAGTAGCCGCTGGTTTATTGTTTGCCACAGTATCTTCGCTAAGGGCTTATGATGAAGTTTCTGCAAGCGATACGGGAGATAATAAGATCCTGATAATAGTAAAACAGAGCATCTACTTATCAATAAAGGATGCCTTGAGTCAATATATAAGTGATTTGGAAGCCGAAAATTATCGGGTAATCTTAGTAAAAAGTAGTAGCAGCACAGCTAAGGCGTTTAGGGAAGACATTAACTCAATTTATAGTGATGGTAAAGACCTCCAGGGGGCTATTCTTATTGGAACTCTCCCTTCCGCCAAGATCAAAGTGGATAAGGACTATATCCTTACCGACATTTACTATATGGATCTTGACGGAACCTGGACCGGAAACGATAAGACAGGTAAATACACGGCTCATAGCGCAGGAAGCGGTGATGTTGAGCCAGAAATCTGGGTTAGCCGTTTAAGCTCAAAGCAGGTAAGCGGCAGCAGTGAAATAGCTTTTTTAAAAAGATACCTGACTAAAAATAACGATTACCGTTTAGGTGAACTAGATTCTCCTCCTGATCATAAAGGCTTAGTTTATCTTGATGACGATTCCTCTTCAAATACCGTAGATTTAACCAAGGCGTATANNACTACAGCCAGTGGTTTTGAGGGTAAGCTCACATCTGGCCATGAGTATGTGCATTTGGAAAGCGCCAAGGTTAAAGCGACTACCAGTTTTAGCTTTAAAAATGGAGATACCACGGAAAAGGTTTCTTATGGTGACATGTCTTCGGCAAAGGGCTTATTTTATGTCTTTCTTAGTCCCTGGAGCGGAAACTATGCCGCCGTGAATTATATTGCCGGACACAGCATCTTTAGCAATGATTATGGCCTGATAGCCATAGCTGATTCCGGAAGCGGTTCGTTTAGCTCTACGGAAAAAATCTATGAAAAATTAAGCCTTGATTCCCGAAAGAATTTCGGCGAAGGTTTTCTGGAATGGTTTAAAGCAAATCAAACTACATCTACTACCGATTACGCTAATTATGGCTTAATATTGTT
>DOMD01000116.1:3431-9513 GCA_003510525.1 Candidatus Omnitrophota bacterium | reverse complement strand
GCCATCTTAATCATCACCGGTTCAAAATCCTTTAAAAAGCTGGCACAGCATAGCTGCCTTCCGCAGGCCCCGCACCCTCCGGAAAGCCTGGCCTCATCACGCACGCCTATCTGGCGCAGTTCGATGCGGGCCTTAAAGATTTTAGCCAGGTCCTTGACTAATTCCCGGAAGTCAATCCGGCTTTCAGCGGTAAAGTAAAAGATGATTTTGCCGCGGTCGAAGGAATATTCGCAGTCAATCAGCTTCATATTCAGTTTATGCTCCCGGATTTTATTCTGGCAGCTGCCGGATGCCTCTTTAGCCTTTATTTTATTTTCATCAATCTGCTTTAAATCAAAGGCATTCGCCGGCCTGATGATTTTTCTGATCGGCTCTTCCTGGGTTTTATCCGCGATATTCAATCCGCAGGAAACGATATGGCCGTAGTCATTCCCGCGGTCGGCTTCCACGATACAATAGCCGCCTATTTTTATTCCGGTTTTAACGGGCTCGGTTGGAGTAACTACTGAAGCCTTTTCTTCCTCTTGATACGAGAAGAAGAGGGTTTGACCGGCCTCTCTTAATTTTACCTGGGCTAATTTTTCCATAATGAAAGCCAAATATTATCCGTGAGTAATTTTAGGTTTAGATTGCGTTTAAGATACTCAAAGCTTTTGCTTAGGTTTTCCAGTATGCTCAAAACCTGCGCGCGGGTATATTTATCGGCTTCTTTATTTATTTGCGCGATTTTATCCTGATTTATCAGGTATTCGGTTCTTGAGCCGGACTTGATGAATAGGATATCCCTGAAACAGCTGGTTAAGATATAAAGGTTATCCAATGTTTGGTTTTTATCTTTGTAGATGTCTTCTAATTTTGTCAGGGGTGAATAATTGAATAGCCTATTGAAAAGGTTTTCTCTCTGTTGGATAAATTCACGCTTGTTTAATTGAGGATGCAGGGCGATCCTTCCTTCCAGATAATGGCTGAAAAAATTGATTTGTTCGCTATTAAGCGTGGTATCTTTTTCTAATATTCGGGCAGTCTGATTTCTATTTAGTTGAGAAAATCTCAATTTTAAGGCCCGGGAGCTGATGGTAGAAATAACCAAACGTAAATCGGTAGTTATGAGAATTATTATCGAATCCCCGGGAGGCTCTTCCGTGGTTTTTAACAGGCAGTTGGCCGCGTCCGTCGTTAAATTCTGGCAGTTATTAATGACGAAAACTTTTGTCCGCGCCTCAAACGGCTTAAGGCTGATTTCATTTTGCAGAGAGCGGATCTGTTCAATTTTTATATTGCTTGAACCTTCTTCCAGATCCAGCCAGTGCAGGTCAGGATATTCCAATTTCTCTATTCTGACGCAGGAACTGCAGGTACCGCAAGAGTCCTCGTTTTGGGCCTGTTCACAGTTTAAGGCTTTAGCGAATTGCCTGGCGGCGAAAGACTTTCCTGTTCCGCGGGGGCCGTAAAAGAGGTAAGTCAGGCCGCGGCGTTTCTCTTTGAGCGAGTTTTGTAAAATTCTTAGCGGAATATCCTGCCCGATTATTTGTTCAAGGGACATCGTAAAAAGTAAGAAATTAAAACGTAAAAGTTAAAATTAAAGGTGTTTTAACAAAAATTCTTTAATAAGTTTTCTTATTTCTTCTTGCGTATTTTGAATATCTTTGGCCTTGATTACCTTTATCCTCTTAGGGTTTTCCGAACCCAGCTTGAGGTAGCCGTTTCGGACCCTGCGGTGATAGGCCAGCGGCCGCTCCTGGATTCTATCCGAGGCCCCGCCTGCCCGCCTCAAGCCTTCTTGTGCGGGGATGTCCAATAAAAAGGTCAAGTCCGGCCTGGCCCCTTCGCTGACAAATCCTCCCAATAATTCAATAACTTTTCTATCCAGCCCCAGGCCATACCCTTGATACACCAGGGTAGAATCCTGAAAACGGTCGCAAAGGACTATTTTCTTTTCTTTGAGCGCCGGGATGATTTTTTCCTTTACCAATTGGGCCCGGGCGGCCAGATAAAGAAGCAGTTCGGTTTTCTCAGAGAGAAAACCGTTTCTTTTATCCAGAAGTACGCGTCTTAAATCCTCGCTAAACTTAGTCGAGCCGGGCTCACGCAAGACCAAAACCCGCTTGCCCTTCTTTTTAAGATAGTCTTCCAATAATTTAATCTGGGTGGATTTGCCGCTTCCCTCAGCTCCCTCAAAGGTGACGAAAAGGCCTTTCATCCTACTATCCTTCTATGGGATTGTCCGTCTTTGGTGTCTTCCACAATAATGCCTTTTTTTCTTAATTCTTCCCTAAAGCTGTCGGATGCCTTGAAATCTTTATTATGCCTGGCTTTCAGGCGTTCCTCAAGCAGGCCTTTCTCTTCGTCGTTCAAAGGCTCCCAGGAGAGGTCGTCGAACAATCCAAATATTTTATTTCCCAATTCCAGGATGGTATCTTCGCAAGCCCGGTAAATAACCTCTGTATAGCGAAGATTGTGTTTCTCTGAATCTATAAATTTATTAGTTTCGTTAACCAAATCAAATAAACAGCTTAAAGCTACAGGCGTATTAAAATCATCATCCAGCGCTTCAATGAATCTTTGTCTATGTTTTTCAACAAAATCCACTGTCTCGGCAGGGAATGCGATTCCAGGTTTTCTGACAATAAGTTGAGCCTTTCTTAACAATATATGAAATCTTTCCAGCGCGGTCTTTGCTTCTTCAATTTTTTTGTCCGTGTAATCCATAGGATGCGCGTAATGCGCGGATAAGAAAAACAACTTTAAGAAATCCGCGTTATGATGTTTTTCTATAAAATCCTTTATGGTGATAAAATTTCCCAAAGACTTGGCCATCTTCTGGTTGTTGATAGTCAGCAGGCCGTGATGGAGCCAGTATTTGGCGAAAGGTTTTCCGCTTAAGGCCTCACTCTGGGCGATTTCGTTTTCATGATGGGGAAAAATCAAATCCCTGCCGCCGGCATGGATGTCCAGGGTCTCGGTTTTCAGGTATTTGGCGCTCATCACCGAGCATTCAATATGCCAGCCGGGCCGCCCTTTTCCCCAGGGGCTTTCCCAAAAGGGCTCATCAGGCTTGGATCTTTTCCAAAGGGCGAAATCCAGGGCGTCTTCCTTGGTTTCATCCGGCTCTTTCCTTGCCCCGCTTCGCATAGCATCAATGCCTTGTCCGGATAATTTACCGTAGTCTTTAAAATCGCGCACCCGGAAATACACCCCGGTTTCGGTTGTATAGGCATAACCTTTAGCAATCAGGCCTTCGATATGCTTAATCATCTCCGGGATATTTTCGGTTGCCCGGGGTTCGTAATCGGCCTTGCTGATTCTTAAAGAATCAAGGTCCCGGTAATAACTTTTTACGCATTTTTCAGTTAGTTCAGGCCAGTTTATCTTTAATTCTTTGGCCCGGTTTATAATCTTATCGTCTATATCCGTGATATTCCTGACCAGAGTTATCTGATAGCCGCGATAGGTTAAATAGCGCCGCATCACATCAAAGATATAGAGACTGCGGGCGTGTCCGATATGACATTCGTCATATACCGTTACTCCGCAGGTATACATATTTACCTGAGGTGGATGCAGCGGTTCAAACGGCTCTTTTTTTCTGGTGAGGGAATTATAAACACGAACGGACATGATATTAGTTGCTTTTAGTTATAGAGTTATTTGAGTCAGCGTCATAAATGACGCCGCTACTGTAGCGGTGCGATTTATCGCACCTAAACTCTATAAACTTAAGGAGTGGCGCTGTTTTTCTCTTTTATTCTTTTAAACTCCAGATGATTGTCTAAGAAAACCTGAAATATCCGGGGGTCATATTTGCCCTCTTCCTTTTTGATAATTTCCAGGGCCTCTTCATGAGTAAAGCCCGGACGGTAAGAGCGGTCTGAAACCAGGGCGTCGTAGGTATCGGCCAGGGAAACTATCCTTGCCGAAAGAGGAATATCTTCTCCCTTTAACCCTTCAGGATAGCCTGAGCCGTCCCATCTCTCGTGATGATAAAGAACCACGCTTTCCACTAATTTCAGGTATTGGTTACTGCCTTTATCCTTTAAAAGCGGCATCAGCATCTCTACGCCTAACTTAGGGTGCTGTCTTATTATCGCCCACTCGGCCTCAGTNNCCGCGGAGTTTTTCGGCGATATAATTCGTATAGTCGGCGATGCGGTGGATATGGCCGGCGGTTTCAATATTTCCCACCTCTTCAGCCTTAAGAGCGAAAACCTCCATAATCCCTCTATACAGGGATTCTCTTTTTTTCTCGATATCCTTGAGTTTGGTGATATCAATAAATGAAGCCATTATTTCCGGATTCTTACCGTTTTTATGTTCAATTAAGGAAAAAAGGGTCTGCAGGGAGATTTCCGCCTTATCCTTTCTTATTCCGGTAAGCTCCTCCATCCAGGTTTTTTTATCCCGTAAACTGCTGAGGATTTGGGCGAATTTGCCCGGTGTAAGCAGGTTTTCCATATTTCCGCCGATAATTTCATACTCATTCTCATAACCGTACATCAGCGCGAAAGAGGGGTTCACATAGATAATATTTCCTGTGGGATCCATTATGCATACCCCGTTTAGCGATCTCTTGACTGCCAGGTCTTTGAGGATGAATTCTTCTCCCTGGTCAACAGCCTTATCAAACACCCTGTGATGTTCTAAGGCGTCTTTTATCGAGCGCTCAAAAGCCTCGGGAGTTATGCATCCTTTTACCAGATAATCGCTGGCCCCGGCCTTGAGCATAGTTACCGCTATTTCCTCGTTCCCGCTGCCGGTGGCCACTATCACCGGGACATTGATGCCTTTGGCCCGGATATGCTGAAGGATTTCCAGTCCGGTAATTTTGTCGTGGACCCGGTAATCTAAAATGATGAGTTCTATCTCATGGTGCTGATCCAGGAAATTCAAGGAATCTTCCAGGCTTATGGTATGATGAATATTAAGCTCGATCTCCCGCATTTTCTTGCTTAAGTCGTTAAAGACCACCACAAAAAATGGATTATCTTCAATCATCAGGGCTTGAATTATTCTTTTTTCATTCATCTTTTATGGCTTCTCCTTTTTCTCCAGTTGTTCTATTTTTTTCTCCAGGGCCTCTATCCGCTTTTCAAATTCTTCCATATTTTGGATGATTGGGTCAACGATATGGATATGGTCTAAATCAAAATCTATCTTTTTTCCGTCCTGGCGGGTTATCCTTCCCGGGACGCCCACTATGGTTGAGTTCGCCGGGACATCGCTGATCACCACCGCGTTTGCTCCGACATAAGAATTATCCCCGACATTGATGTTTCCTAAAATTTTAGCCCCTCCCCCGATTACCACATTATTACCTATGGTGGGATGACGCTTGCCTTTTTCCTTGCCGGTGCCTCCCAGGGTAACCCCCTGATAAAGCAGACAATCGTCGCCGATAATTGCCGTCTCGCCGATTACCACTCCGTTTCCATGGTCAATAAACAGGCCTTTCCCGATTTTTGCTCCGGGATGAATCTCTATGCCGGTAAAAAAGCGCATCATCTCCGATATAAACCGGGGGATAAAAGCAATATTTAAAGAATAAAGAAAATGAGCCAGCCTGTGCATTACTATGGAGTGCAATCCCGGATAAAGCGTTAAGACCTCCAGATAACATTTGGCGGCCGGATCTTTTTTAAACGCTGATTGTATTTCCCGGCGGAAAAATAGCGCCGTCCAGAGCGAATAGAGTAGTATCAGGGAAACCAGCAAAACCAGCAGATATAAGAGTATTCCGATCATAGCGCTCCAATCAGTTTGAATATGCCAACTCAAAAGTAAAACGTGAAACTCAAAACCACAAGTCAAAAGGTAAAACTTTTAATTTTGAGTTGTAGCTTTGCCTTTTTAGTTAACAATAATATTTCATTTTCGCGTTTTTTTTAGCAGGCTTACCGCGTAGGCGGCAATAGCCTGAGAGCCGATTTGTCCCACGCCTTCACTGGTAGTGGATTTAAGATTAACCGAATTGAGCGGTATTTTTAAAACCGAGCTTAGATTCGCGATTATCTGAGCGCGGTATTTATTTATCTTGGGGTTATCGGCGATAAGCACGCTGTCAATGTTTTCTATTTTGTATCCGGCC
>DOMD01000116.1:0-3381 GCA_003510525.1 Candidatus Omnitrophota bacterium | reverse complement strand
TTCTTCCGGAAACTAAACGGTGGATATCGTAACCTATGCCTATTCTAAACATAACTTAACCCAAAATTTGCAATAACGAAATGGCTTCTGTAGGGACAGCGCAATGTGCTGTCCCTACTTTAAAATGGCCCGGGCAAATACTAAATCTTCAGGGGTGGTAATCTTGATATTAAAATAAGAGCCTAAAACCACTTTTACCCTTACTCCTGTTTTTTCTACTAAGGAGGCATCGTCGGTTGCCTCCAGACGTCCGTATTTCTTATACGCGTGTATCAAGGTATCTTTTTTAAAAACCTGGGGGGTTTGAATTTCCCAGATATCTTTCCTATCTAAGGTTTCGGATATTTCGTAATTATCGGTTACGCGTTTTAAAGTTGATTTGGAAGGGATAGCGCACACCGCCGCCTGATTAACTTTGGCCGCTTTTACTGTTTTGATAATCAATTCCCGTGAGATAAACGGCCTGACCGCGTCATGCACCAGGACAAAATCCGTATCTTTACCTATATGTTTTAAGCAATTATTCACGGAATCCCGGCGGGTTTTTCCTCCCGGGACTAAAAGGATTTTTTTCCTTATTTTGTATGGCTTCAGAGCCCGCTTAAACTTACCTAAGCCGCCCGGACTGACCGCGATGATAATTCTTTGTATCAAATTAAGCTTGGCTAACGCTAATAAGGTATGAATGAGCAGGGGTTTTCCGTTGACCTTTACCAGCGGCTTGAGGATTTTTGATTTCAGCCTTCTGCCGTATCCGGCCGCGGGGATAATCGCCTCAAGCATTACCCCTCCCCGCCTCCCCTTAATAAGGGGAGGATTCCTTACTCTGCTTTTTCTTGCTACAGGATGCATCTTACCGATTTTCCATCTTGGTAAAGATCATCCTGCCGGCCTGGGTTTGAAGCACTGAGGTTACTGCTACCTTCATTGTCTGTCCGATAAACTTTCTGCCCTCTTCAACCACTACCATGGTTCCGTCTTCCAGATAGCCTATGGCCTGGTTATGCTCCTTGCCTTCCTTAATCAGCTTTATCTCCATTGTTTCACCCGGAAAGACCACCGGCTTAAGGGCATTCGCCAGCTCGTTGATATTTAAAACCCGCACATTCTGGATGGTGGCTACCCGGTTCAGGTTGAAATCCACGGTGAGCACCATTGCCCCCAGGAGCTTGGCTAATTTTACTAACTTAGCGTCCACCTCCGGGACATCCGGAAAATCCTCCTCATGAATAGTCAGGTGCACGCCTAAATCTTTCTGGATGGTGTTAAGCACCTCCAGGCCGCGCCTGCCGCGCTGCCTTTTAATTGGGTCAGAGGAGTCGGCTATCTGCTGGAGTTCTTTAAGGACAAACCTGGGCACAATAAGTTTACCTTCAAGAAATTTTGTTTTGCAGATATCGGTAATTCTTCCGTCAATTATTACGCTGGTGTCAATCACAATCATAGACTCGGATTCATCCTGGCGGCTCAGGCGCACATAAGGAATAATAATGTTGAATTCGTCTTTTCCCCGGATAGCCATAATCATCCCCAGATAACAGAATATAAAGGTCATAATAGCCCGGATAATCTTTAGATTTTCCTGTAAAGGGCCAAAAAGGATGATTGCCTCATAGACTATCCTGGACATAACTAAACCCAAAAGCAGGCCAAAAACGGCGCTGGATAATCCCCTTACCGAGATTCTGCGCATCCCGATTTCAAATAAAATAATCAATAGCCCGGCAAACCCTCCCGCCAGCATCTTGATCCAGCCGTTGGCCGGTCCGCCGGTCTGATAACCGATCAGTACGGCTCCCACGATAAAAAGTATACGGATAAATAATAAGGTCATTTTAGGTTATTCCTCTCTTTATGAATTAGATATTAAATCTTAGTTATTAAATACAACTTCCATCGCTTCCTGGATGTTTCTTACCGGCGTAACCTCAATATCAAATTTCTCCTCGGGACTTAGGTTATCCTTAGGGACGAGGCATTGCGTGAAGCCTAACTTTTGGGCCTCTTTTATTCTTAAGGGAAGTTGAGCGACATTGCGGATTTCCGCGGCCAGCCCGATTTCCCCAATCAGGACCGTATTGTCTTTTATAATCTTTTCTTTAAAGCTGGAGATAATCACCATGGCCACGGCTAAATCGCAGGAGGGGTCATCCACCTTTATTCCTCCTACCACATTAATAAAGACATCGTCATTTTCTAAATGCAGGCCCAGTTTTTTTTCTAAGACCGCGATCAGCATATTCAGCCGGTTATAATCAAAACCCTCGGCTTTGCGGCTGGCATAGCCAAAGGCGCTGCGGGATACCAGGGCCTGGATTTCTAAAAGCAGAGGCCGGGTCCCTTCTAAAACTGAGGTAACCACGGAACCTGAGGAATTTTTAGGCCTCTGAGCCAGGAATATCCGCGATGGGTTCAGCACTTCTTCCAGGCCGGATGAACCCATCTGAAAGACTCCAATCTCATTGGTTGAGCCGAAACGGTTTTTCACCGCCCGGAGTATCCGGTAAGAAGAATATCTTTCGCCTTCAAAATAGAGCACAGTGTCTACGATATGTTCTAAGACCCGCGGCCCGGCGATCATCCCTTCTTTGGTAACATGGCCGATGATAAACATTGCTACGCCCTGGGCCTTGGCTAACTGGGTTAAGGTATTGGAACATTCCCTGACCTGGCCTACTGAGCCGGGGCTGGAGGAGATATCCGGATTAAAGATAACCTGGATAGAGTCAATAAAGACGGCATTGGGCTTTACTTTTTTGATATATTCAAGTATCTGGGACAGGTTGGTTTGATTTACGATGTAGATATTTTCGCTGGAGCTGATATTTAATCTCTCGGAGCGCAGTTTAGTCTGCTGGACGGATTCCTCAGCGCTGACATAAAGTATTTTTATTCCCAATCCCGCCAACTGAGCAGAAATCTGCAAAGATAGGGTGGATTTACCTATTCCCGGGTCTCCTCCCAGAAGGGTAACCGCGCCTTTGACCACCCCTCCTCCCAGAACCCGGTCTAATTCCAGGATGCCGGTTTTGATCCGCATTTCTTCTTTGTTTTCTATGTCTTTGAGAAGGACAGGCTCAGAGATATAAAATTCGTTGATTCGCGAAGAATCAGTTTTCGCGGTTAATTTCGGTTCGATAAAATCTTCCTCAACCAAGGAGTTCCAGGAGGAGCAGTCCGGACACCGGCCTAACCACTTTGCCGACTGATGCCCGCAGTTCTGACAGGAGAAAATAACCTTGGTTTTCATTATTTCTTTTTTTCTTTAGTTTTAAAAAAAAGTTTCCAGGGATGGCGCTTTAGGTCGTCGGTCAGCTCTTCGATGTTTTTATAGACTGTCTCGTCAGAAAAAAACCTTCCGATAGTGCCTTCTCCGGTTTT
>DOMD01000076.1:14539-20011 GCA_003510525.1 Candidatus Omnitrophota bacterium | reverse complement strand
GCCCCTACGGATGATTCGCGAACGGCTGCGTTCCACAGCGGCGCGAATAAAACAATTTATCGCGAATAAAACAAATGCGATACCGTAAATTTACCCGGCTTAAAAACTATGATTATAGCACAAACGGATATTATTTTGTTACGATATGCGTAAATGACCGCCGGGATCTATTCGGCGATATCAAAGACGGAAAAATGGTGTTAAACGACGTGGGAAAAATTATTAACGATGCCTGGCAGTGGTTGGGAAAGCAATATGAATATGTTGAATTAGACCAATTTATTATTATGCCAAACCACCTACATGTAATTATTTGCATAAATAGTAGGGGCGGTTCGCGAACCGCCCCTACGCGGCGAACAGCCCCTACGGATGATTCGCGAACAGCCCCTACATCACAACACATCCCCGCAATTCGTAACGGCGCGGCACATCGCGCGAACAAAGGCATAAGCCTGATCATCGCGGTCTTTGCCATAATGCTTTTTTCGGTTTTGGGCTGGACCCTGGTAAGAATCCAATCAACTGACTTTGAATCCAATGTCTCCACCGGAAACCTGAATTCGGAAAGGGCACTGAATCTGGCTGAGGCCGGGGCCCAATACGCCCTGACCCAGCTATCGCTTAATGCCTGCTGGCGAACCGGCGGAGACTGCGCAAGCGTTGACACCGACTGCACCGATAATCCTGATTGGCTTTCCGCGCACACCGTAAGCCCCGGGCAATACCGGATCTGTTGCCGCCAGCCGGTTTTAGGAGTAGAAGATGGAGACGCGGTTATTGTATCCCGGGGTTATGTCCCGCAAGCCGTAGAACCCTACCGGGCAATGCGACAGATAAAAATAGAGGTAGAATTAGGCAGTCTGACCAATGTCCTGCAAACCCAGATCCCCGACCCTGATGACCAAACCGCAGGGCTTTTTGACTGGTCAAAATCCAATAATCAGCCTCCAGTTGCGCCACTGCACACCATACAAATTGAAGGGGCTATTGAGGCCGGCCATTACGAAGCGGACAACGACGGCACCTACGATGAGCTGGGCCAGGATTACGATCCTCCTCCTGGCGCGCTATTACCCAATGATATAACCAACCCCCCAAACGACTCCCGGACTTTTAGCGCCAGCTTTCCCTCCATAGCTATGGACTCCTTTTACAACAATCCCGCCTATACCCATTGGCCGCCTGACGCAAGAAATGTTTCACTTCGAGCAACGGCTTCTGACACATCTACCGGCTCAAGCTTAAGGGTACTTACTGATAACTTCTTCAACGATGGCGGCAGCATGCGGTGGATGGCCGTGCATAATATCACTGACGACGGTGCTGATGACGACGAGGAAAACTGGGACGATGCCCACTGGAGAATAATCACAAACATTTCTGGTGGTTTTACGGGCAGAAGAGCTACAGTAAGCCCTGATATTAACGACGACTGGGATAATGATCTTATTGAATTAGTCCTGCGTTTTTATGATCAAAGCCCTCCCCCGACTGACTATTCCACTACCCGCGTATATGCCGGAAGACAGGAAGTGCTAGGAGGCGAGACTGCGGATATGCTTATTGATCTAAACGACGGAGATGTCCGCTTTGTGAATTCCAGCCTTATAAGTGAAGGTGATATTATAATAAAAGGGCCCGGAAACGAGGAGCTTCGAATGTCTTATACCGCCGCGGGCACAATTTACCCTATGTTAGCCACCAAAAATGGAAACATTCTGTCCTTTGATGCCCCCGGGGCAGGCAGCGAAACGAACAGAGTGGACCGACGCAGAATTGCCGGTTTGATCTATTCTGAATTTGGCCAGGTATATTTCAATTACCTGCGTTATCCAACTTCGGGCCCTGGATCACGGCGGAGAAATTTAATTTATGGAAAAAAGATCACCCTTGACGGAAGAATTCTTTTACGCTACGGCCCCGCGGTAAGCCCTTCGGGCGGTTTTGTCTTTAAACCGTCCCTGCTGGACTGGGACGAGGAATAATCCCTCTTTCCCAAAACGTGGCAGTAAGTATTTTCAGTTGAAAGCTAAAAGGAGGGCAATAAAAATGCTCAAAAAATCTAAGCTGATTTTAATAACCATGTTTTTCTTATTTTTAGGCCTTGGGATAGCCTTAAGCGAACAGGATTATTATGGCCGGGAAAAAGCTCTCTCCACTGATGCCGCGGCGATTAAAAAGACCCCGGTAACCAAGGCCGCTGTGCCAGGCATATCCTTAAGCCAGGAAAAAACCAACCAGGAAATCCTGAACAAGCTAAACCAGGTGCTCAACAACCAGGAAAAAATAATGGAAGAGCTTAAAATCATCAAAGTCAGGGCCACTCGAAAATAAATCCTTGCCTGCTTATCAAGTAGAAAAAATCATTGCCTTGACAGCCGGCATTAAGGGTTGTAAAATCTTAAAAGAAAATGGACGAGCCTAATCCTTCAGAAACCCAAAATAATACCTCCTTATCCCGTAGGGGCGGTTCGCGAACCGNNTGAATATTTTTTCTTTAATCGGGAATGTCTTTGCCTCGGCCCAGAATATCATCGGCATTGATATCGGTTCCCACTCCATCAAGCTCTTACAGCTTCAGAAAAGCGCCAAGGGATACGCCATCACCAATTATATCACCCGCACCATCACCCAGGCGGTAAAGGATAAGCCGCAAGAAAAGAAAAGGATCGTCAAGGAATTCGTCAAGGAATTTATCGCCGAGGCCCGCATCAAAACCACCCTGGGCAGGATTGCCGTCTGGGGGAAAGGCGTATTTATCTTTTCGCTTAATGTCCCCCTCCTGAACAAAAAAGACCTCCGGGGGGCGGTAAGCATGGAATTAAAGAAACGCCTGCCTTTCCAGCTTAGCTTGGAGAATATCTCTTTTGATTTCTTTGTTACCGGCTCAACCCGCGACGAAAAAGCTTTGGAGACCTTACAGATCACCTGTGTGGCCTGTGACCGCCTGCTTTTAGAGGAACAGGTGGAGCTCCTGAAAGAAATGGGCATCCGGCCCATAGCGATCAATACCATCGCCGACGCCCTGGGCAACATTCTTCCTTTCTGCCTGGAAATCCCGGCCACCAAAACCGCGGCCCTCTTAGACAGCGGAGCCAACAGCTCTACCCTTAATTTTTACCGCGGCCGCGACCTGGTATTCTCCCGGGAAATACCTATCGGAGGCGAACATTTTACCCACGCGATGACCCGCTCTCTCTCCACATCAACCGGGCCGATAACTATCAGCGCCGAAGACGCGGAAAAAATCAAACGCCAGTGCGGAATACCTTTAGAGGAAGAAGCCAAAACCGAATTTCTTACCGACTTCGGCATCCTTTCCGGAGAACAGATTTCCACTATGCTCAGGCCCACCCTGGAGAGGCTGGTCATGGAAATAAACCGCACCTTCACTTATTATGTCTCTACGTTTAAAACCCACCCGGCGGAAGAACTGTATCTTACCGGAGGAAATTCCCGGTTAAAAAACCTGCCCCAGTTCCTGGCCCACAATCTGCAAGGTTTAAAAAGAGTAGAGCCTTTAGGTGTCCTTAAGGCCGCCAAAACCTGGAAGGACAGCGCGGTATTCAAGCAGGAGCTGGTAATGGAGCAGGCCGCGCCGCATTTGGCTTGCGCTTTCGGCCTTTGTTTAGGAAACGGCGGTAAAATAAATCTTCTCCCGGCAAAAGAAAAGCTGGAGCAGAAAGCCGCTTTCTTAAGCATTATTTTAAAGATATCTTTCCCTTTAATCCTGTCTCTAAACCTTCTCTATTACGCGGTCTGTTTTATAGGGGCGCGCAGCTATAAAAAGTTTATTGCCGCCACCACCCGTGAGGTAAAAAAGCTCGCGCCGGCCTCGACCAAAGCCAGGGAATACCTGGAAATAAAAACCAAGCTGGATCAGAGAAAAAAACTTTTAGAGCAGGCCAGCGGCAGCCAGCCGCTGTGGTACGGCGTATTCAAAGAATTAAGCGCTATTACCCCCAAAGAAGTAATCCTTTCTAAAATAACTGTGGTGGAAAATAAAGAGCCAAAAGAATTACGGCTGGCGGGTAAAATATTTTCCAAATATACCATTGTGGATCTGGAGCTCTCCCAATATCTGATGGTCCTGGGGGATTCTCCGTTTTTTAGTAATGTCCAGTTAGTTTCCAGCGAACAGGATATGTATTCGGCGATCCCGGCGGCAAATTTTGAAATAGCCTGCCGGATGAAATATTAATTTTGGTTACCTATGCCTGGATATCTTAAAATACCTGAGAATAAACTCTTTCGGGTCAGCCTGACGTCTTCTATTCTTCTCGCCGCCCTGATTCTGCTTTACGCGCTTCTGGGGAGGCCGGTATTTAAATACAGCGATAATTTAAAGGCGGAGTTTATTTCCACCCAGGAAAAGCTGTCTGAATCCGAAAGGCTGATTCGAAATTTCCCTAACCCCCAGAAAGAAATGGGAGAATTGGAAAAGAAGGCCCAGGAATTAAGAAACATGGGGGCCTCCACCAAACAGCTTCCCCGGCTGATTCAATCTTTGGCCCTGCCGGCAAATAATCTTAATATCAATGTGAGCTCCATACGGCCCAGAGACGACCTGAAGGCGGAAAACGAAAACCTGCCGGCCGGAGTAACTAAGATCTATGTTGAAGTGGTTATGAGCTGTTCTTATCAGACCCTGGCCGAATACATAAAGGCCGTAAATGAGTTGCCCACGAATTTCATTATTGAGCGCCTCGCCATAGAAAAGAAAGAAGAAGACGCGGGAGAATTGGACGCCGAAACAAAAAAAACTCCGGAAAAAAACCAGGAAAAACCGATTGAGTTAAGCGCTAATCTCTTGCTGAGCACCTATATGATTTGGGAGATATAATAGTTTCCACTGAAAAAGCTTGGAAACTATGATTACGGCGATTAAAAAGCAGATTACAGAGATCAAAGGTCGAGGTCGAGGTTAAAGTTAATGGAGAAAAAGGAAAAAATTGAGCTGGGGGTTACGATAATAGGCGTTGTTGCCTTGATCGCTATCCTCGCCGGAAGCTTCGGTAAAAAACCTAAAACAAATTCCGCTTCTATTTCTTCTTCCGAAACCTTGGCGGCTTCACCCAAAAATTCTTCCGCTTCCGCTCTTCAGCAGGCAGCCGCGGCAATAACCGCTGATTCCGGCACCATCAGCCTGCAGAAAGAGCGGGAGAGCGTCCCCTGGGGAAGAGACCCTTTCAGCGCCTCCAAGATAAGCCGGGAATACCAGCGGGCCGACCTTGAACTTAAAGGGATATCTTTTGGGGCGGATAAAAGCGGCTTCGCCTTCATCAATAATGAGATTGTCAAAAGCGGCGACAAAGTAGGCGATTACGAAGTAGTGGCGATAGAAAAAGATAAAATCCTTTTAAAAAGAGGCACCCAGAGTTTTTACCTGGCACTGCCGAAAGAGTAGGGGCGGTTCGCGAACCGCCCCTACTGATTTTTGATATAATAAAAAGGGGTGAAAAATGAAAA
>DOMD01000076.1:13022-14506 GCA_003510525.1 Candidatus Omnitrophota bacterium | reverse complement strand
AACATTGTCTTCTCTGAGAAAGTCTCCGGGTTAGTTACCGTGCAGTTAACCAATGTCTCGGTAGAGGAAGCCCTGGATTCCATCATCACCGTTAACGGATTTATCTACAGCAAAAAAGAAAATGTAATTAAAGTAACCACCTCCGAAGAAGCCCAGCAGGAAGGCAAGCAGACCAAACTTTTTCGGCTGAATAACGCCGATGCCCTGAAATTAAAAGATACCCTCTCCAAGGTCTTAACCGCTGAAGGCTCTATTGAAGCCGATAGCCGCTCCAATTCCATTATCGTTACCGATACCCTCTCGGTAATCAATAAAATCGAACAGATTATTCCCAGCTTAGACAGCCCCACGCTGCAGGTATTAATTGAAGCCAAGCTTATCGAAACCTCCTTAACCAAAACCGATAAATTAGGCATAGATTGGACCACCACGCTTACCGCCATCGGGGCCAAGAGACCAACCACCCTGCCTTTTGAACCCAAAGGCAACAGCAAGTGGATGGAAAATGTCTTTCCACCGGATCCCGCGTCAAGTTCTGATTTTCCTACCGGGCATCCGTTTGCTTTTCCCACCGCAATTAAAGACGATTTTACTCTCGGCACTCTCGATGCCAGTGCCTTAAAAGCGGTCTTTGACGTATTAAAAGTCCGCTCCGATACAAAACTTATCGCCAATCCCCGCGTGGTCGCGCTCAATAATCAAAAAGCGATCATTCATGTGGGAAGAAATGTCCCTATCCCCACCTTTGAAAGAAATGAAGTCACCGGCAAAATGGAAATCACCGGTTGGACTGATGATAAAAAGGTCGGGGTGGAGCTTGAGGTTACTCCGCAAATCAGCCCGGATGGACATATAAAACTAGCCTTGAAGCCGGAAATAAGCAGCATCGTGAGTACTTTAAAAATAAATGAGGCCGATGCCAACGTGATTACCGCGACCCGAACCGTCGAAACCGAAGTAATGATCCGAGACGGCCAAACAGTAGTCATTGGTGGATTAATAAAAGATGACTCTTTTGTCAAGATAAACAAGATTCCCATTTTAGGCGATATTCCTCTTATCGGGTTCTTATTTACCAGAAAAGAGGTTGGCTCCACCTCAAGCCCGACTGAAAAAACAGACTTGCTAATTTTCGTTACCGCCCGTATAATAAAAGATACCAACGAGCCGCTGATCGCCTATGAAACTAATCTCATCACCGCGCCGCCGCGGCCTTTTAAGCTGGATTTGCGTCCATTTAAGCAAATTGGAGGTTTAAATTAAATGAAAGATAAAAAGCTTTTGGTTTTGCTGATCTTTTTGACAATAATCGGCTCCGTTATGCTATTTCTCCTGCGGCCGCTTAAGAACACCGAAAGCCTTGGCGCTAAAGATAACGAATCCTTACAGCAGAATGTGCTCAAACTGCAATCACAGGTTAAGCAGCTGCAAGGACTTCTGCGCGGCTTTGTCCTGGTCAATCATTCAATAAACACCACCTTTCT
>DOMD01000076.1:0-12928 GCA_003510525.1 Candidatus Omnitrophota bacterium | reverse complement strand
TCTATTGAGACAAAAATACCGGATATCCTCAAAGAAAACACTTCCTATAGAGCCAAAACCCAGGATTTAACCCGGGCCTCCGAAAAACAACAGAAAGAAATCGCTCAACTTAAAAATGAGTTAACTCAAAAGCAGTTTTTGGCCAAAAACCTGAACAATCTATCTGAAGAGCTTAAAAGGGCGAAGCTGGAAAAGACTGTTCTGGAAAAGGCCGGCTCACAGCTTAAAGAAACCAATTTTTCTCTTACCGTAAAGCTTGATACATTGGGAGAACAGCTGCGTGATGCCCGCGGCAGCCTTTCTCAAGCAGTCCAGGAAAAAGAAACCGAAATAAAACAAAATCGGGAGACGCTCCAGAGGGCTAAACAACTGGAAGACGCCATCCTGGGCCTCACCCAGAAAAATCAAACTCTGGAGAATGAACTCCCCCCTCTTAAAAATCAATTAGAGGCCCTTAAAGAAGAAAAGCTTAGACTTACCAAAGAAATTGAGGAAGCCAAAGCCGCGGGACAAAACGCCGTGATGCTCCAGGAACAATTAAAACAACTACAGGTTCGCTCTGAAGAACTGTCTAAAAACTATGCTGATTTAAAAAATGAGTACGCTAAGGCCGATGAAACCATTAAACAGAATACCCTGGCATTGGGTAAACGCGCGGACAGAATACTGGTATTAAGCGAAAAATTAACCGAAACCCAATCCGGCTTAAAAGATATCCGCTCCAAATACCAGGAAATAGAAAAAGAATCCGCGGCCCTCAGGGAGCAAAATGTCGCCGCCCAATTAGAAAGGGAGGAATTAAAAATCCAGCTTACCCAGACCAGGGTCAAACTAAAAGAATTTGAAAGCCAGGCCTCCCAGATTACCAATATCCTTAATAACATCCGCGCCGGAGAGACTTCTGCGGACTTGCCGCAAGAGCAGGAGGATGAAGGCAAAACGGTAAAAGTAGAGCTTTATCAATCTCAAGACTCCTCAGAAAACGCGGAAGCCGACCTTCTTTTGGATAGCGAATCCGCCGGGACAATCGCAGACACAGAAAAAAAATGAACCAAACATTAAAAATAGCAATTCTATCTTTTCTTCTGTTTTCTATAAATAGCGGCATAAATGCCGCCGCTACCTATGTATACGCCCAGGAGGCCGCGACCCAGGAGGCCAGGGAGTATTTCGCCGCGGGTAAAAAACTTATGCAGGAAGGCAACTATTCGGCCGCTGATGAGGAATTCAAAAAAGCCCAGGAAATTTTAAAAAGCTCATCCACGCTCAATGCCAACCATGAAACCGTTGCCGGTAAAACCCGGGAAAGAACCAAAGAAAAACACTTTGAGCCTGAGCAAATACTAGATCCTCCGGAAAATACAACCTACTATCTTGAAGCGGTGAAAAAGAATCCTAAGGATTCCGACCTTTATTATAACCTGGCGGTCGTGTATCTAAAAAATAATCAATACGCGGACGCGGCCGGCTCTCTCAAAAAAGCCCTCAGCTTAAACCCTAAAGACAAAAACGCCTATTATAACCTGGCAGTCCTTTATGAAAGTTATCTTAACGACAAAAGGCAAGCCCTTGAGTATTACTCCCGCTATCTAAGGCTCTCGTCCAAAGCCGACGATACGAGAGAAATAAAATCCTGGATGAATCAAATTAAAAAAGAGCTTAAAGAATCAAAACCCCATGACTGACGAAGAACTGCAAAATCTTCTCCTAAATTCAAACCTGATAAAACAGGAAGAACTTCAGCGGGCGATAGAAGAAACCAAAAAGTTGAAAAGGCCGCTGGAAAACATTCTTATCTCCAGCCGCCTGCTCTCCAGGACTTCCCTTTATGAAACTATTGCCAAAAGTAAAGGTTTTAACTATATAAATCTGGACAACTTTATGCCCGGCGAAGAACTTTTAAAAATTATGCCTCCCGCGCTTTCTCAGCAAACCCAGGCGGTCCCGGTAAAAATCGAAAACGGCACCCTGCAGATCGCCATGACCGAGCCCAGCGATCTCTATTCCATTGATCAAATCCAAATGCACACCGGCATGCCTTTAGATATTTATCTTTCTAGCTCCGAAGAGATAAAAAACGTCTTAAACAAAATAAACGCCGAACGCTCGGCGATAGCGGATATGCTGGCCGGCCTGACTCAAGGAGCCAGCGAGGCCCAATTAATGGAGGCCGTCTCCAGCGGCTCCTCAATTGTTAAACTGGTAGATGTTGTCCTGGCCCAGGCAGTCCGGGACCATGCCTCGGATATCCATATCGAACCTGAGGAGGATATCACCCGAATCAGATTCCGCATAGACGGCATACTCCACGAAATACCCACCCCGCCCAAAGAATGGGAAATGGCCATGATTTCCCGAATCAAGGTTTTATCCGGGATGGATATCGCCGAAAGCCGGGTTCCCCAGGACGGGCATTTCCAGGCCAAGGTTGATGACAAGATAATTGACTTCCGCGTTTCCACGGTGCCGACCATTTACGGGGAGAATATGGTTATGCGTATCTTAGACACCTCATCAGTAATGATCGGCTTGGAAAAGTTAGGCTTCACTACCTATGAAGAGCTGAAAAGATACGAAAACCTGCTCGCTAAGCCTTACGGGATAATCCTTTCCACCGGCCCCACCGGTAACGGAAAAACCACTACCCTTTATTCCGCGCTGATGAGAATAAACACGGTTGACCGCAATATTATCACTATTGAAGACCCGGTGGAATACCGCCTGGGGCTTATCCGCCAGATACAGGTAAACCAGCGCTCCGGAATCACTTTTGCCAACGGCCTCCGGGCCATCCTCAGGCAGGATCCGGACGTAATAATGGTGGGTGAAATTCGCGACGCTGAAACCGCCCAAATTTCCATCCAGGCCGCCTTAACCGGGCATCTGGTTTTCTCTACCCTGCATACCAACGATGCCCCTTCGGCGGTTACCCGCCTGATCAATATGGGGGTTGAACCGTTTCTGATTTCCGCCAGCATGATCGGGGTAATGGCCCAGCGCCTAATCAGGACTATCTGTCCGCGCTGTAAAGAATCCTATTCCCCCTCAAAGACTGTCTTGGAAAAATGGGGACTCAAAGATAAACCGGACACCCTTTTATACCGCGGCAAAGGCTGTGATTACTGTAAAGGCACCGGATACTGGGGCCGCTCAGGGATATTTGAACTGATGGTAATTGACGACGAATTAAGGGAAATGATTATTTCCCAGGATTCAACCGTAGCCCTGCGCAAAAAGGCCCAGGAAAAGGGTATGCGCACTCTGGGTGAGGACGGCATCACCAAGGCCATAAACGGCCTCACCTCTATTGAGGAGATATCCCGGGTGTGCGAAGGCCAGGTGGACTTGAAGGCCGCCACTGTAGCCAAGGTAGAGCCTTTTGTTAAAACCGGGATGCCTGAGATAAAAATCGCCCCGGCTAAAATAGATGTCAAGACTTCGGATTTTGAAGACTACCAAAAAAGGGTAGCCAGCTGGCTGAGCCGGAAGAAATAGATGGACAAGAACATAGTTGAATGTCGAATGACGAAATCCGAATGACGAACGAATTCATAATGCCTAAATAATCAAATGTAATTTTTTAGACATTAGGCATTAAGAAATTAGTCATTCGTTTGGCATTCGGCATTAGAAATTTGGCATTGGCTTGTTATAATTTTCGATGTACGAAGCATACTGGCAGTTAAAAGAAAAACCCTTTCAAAATACTCCTGACCCGCGGTTTATTTATCTCTCGGCCCAGCACGAAGATGCCCTGATGAAACTTAGCTATTGCGTTACCCAGGGCCTGGGCTGCGCTATGTTAACCGGAGTATTTGGCTGCGGTAAGACCCTTTTAGGAAAAACCCTCTTAAATGACCTGGGCAAGGACAAGGTGCGCGCGGCCTTTATCACCAGCCCTTCTTATTCCGAACCGGTAGAATTATTACGGGCAATGGTGCGCGGCTTGAGCCCTCAAGGGCTTCCGGATAAAAAAACTGAGCTCTTAACCGACCCTTTACTGGAAAAACTCCAGGGAATACTCTTAGATAATGCCCGGGAGGGCAAAGAAAATGTAGTAATTGTTGACGAGGCCCACACTATTGAAGACATTAAGCTTTTTGAACAGTTACGTTTAATCTTGAATTTCCAGACCGAAGACCGGTTTCTTTTAACCTTATTGATTTTAGGCCAGCCGGAGCTCAAAGACAAGGTTGAGGGCAACAAACCCTTTGACCAGAGGGTGGCTATCCGCTGTTATTTGGGGGCGTTTAGCGAAGATGATACCGGAAAATATATCTCTCACCGCGTAAAAACAGCCGGCAGGCAGGAATCAAGTCCCGCCATTTTTGACCAGCAGGGCCTGAACGCGGTTTTTAGATACTCCGGCGGCATCCCCCGCAGGATAAACACGGTCTGCGATTTAACCCTGATGACCGGCTTTGCCCAAAAAGCGGATAAAATCAACGCCGAGCTGGTAAACTCAGTAATCAAGGATTTTAATTTAACGTAGGGGCGGGTTCGAACCTGCCCCTACTATGATTTGGCATAATAATAAATAAAATGCCCACCTACACCTATAAAGCCACAGATTCCAAAAGCAAGCTAATCAAAGGCGAGCTTCAGGCCAGCGGAGAAATTGAAGTAACCACCCAACTGGCAAAGTTAGGCTATATGCCTATAACCATCAGCCTAAAAAATGAAAAGGCTCTTTCTTCAGGCGGTATATTTAAATCCAGCGCCAAAGTAAACCCCCAGGCTTTAGTTATTTTCACCCGCCAGTTTGCCACCATCATCAAAGCAGCCATACCCATAATGGAGGGCCTGGGAGCCCTGGCCGAACAGACCGAAGACCTCCCTCTAAAAAAGGCCTTAAATCAATTAGTTCACGACATCGGCGGAGGTTTAAGCCTTTCCCAGGCCATGGCCAAACACCCCAATGTCTTCTCCGACCTTTATGTCAACACCGTAGTTGCCGGAGAAAGCGCGGGGGTCCTGGAAAGCGTGCTTTTTAGGCTTTCTAATATGCTTGAAGATGACGCGGAGACCAAAAACAACATCTCGGCCGCCTTCCGCTACCCTATTATGGTAGTAATAGCAATGGTAATCGCGATCATAGTTCTCTCTGTATTTGTCATACCACAGTTTGCTAAAATCTACAGCGATGCCAAGGTGGCTCTCCCTCTGCCTACCCAGATTATGATTATCGCCGGATACGCCTTGAAGAATTACTGGTATATCACCTTCCCCTCCATAGCCGCCGGAGCCTTTGGTTTTAAGAAATTCATCAATACCAAAAAAGGGAGGTTCTGGTGGGACGGCCAAAAATTTAAAATGCTTATTATTGGTAAGATTTATACCAAAATCACTATGCTGCGCTTTGCCTCAATGTTAAGCGTCCTCTACCAGGCGGGATTGCCGGTGCTTAAAACTATGGATATCGTGGCCCTGACTATCGGTAATGTAGTCCTCTCTAAAGAGATAGAAAAAATTAAACACGATGTTTCCGACGGTAAAGGAATATCGGGCGCGGTTTTAAACAGCAAGTTTTTCCCCCGCCTGGTCGGTTATATGATTTCGGTGGGTGAAAAAAGCGGTTCGCTATCCTTAATGCTTGATTCTTTATGCCAGTTTTTTGAATCCGATGTCCGGTCAATGGTGCGCAATCTCACTACTATGATTGAGCCGGTGATGACCGCTGTTTTAGGTGTGGTGGTTATGGGAATGTGCCTGGCGATATTCCTGCCGCTGTGGAGCATGATTCAGGTAGTTAAAGGGAGCGGCTAAAGAATGCTCATCGCGGGTTGTCTAATTATTTTTACCGCTGTCTTTGCCGCTTACGGCTATTATCTGAACAAACGCTACCAGAAAAAGATAGACGAAAATGTAAAGATTGTCCAAGACGTTGAGCTCCAATTAGTGCATATGGAAAAAATGGCCTCTGTCGGGGTGCTGGCCGCGGGAATCGCCCACGAGGTAAATAATCCCCTGGGCTTTCTGATCAGCAATCTGGAAAGCCTCAAAGATTACGCTCGCTCTTTGGCCAAAATAGTCCCCACGGATAACCCCAAAAACAAGACTATCCTGGAGGACCTAAGCGCTATCTCCGCGGAATCTTTGGAAGGGGCCCTGCGCATTAAAAAAATAGTTTCTGACCTCCGGACGTTTTCCAAGCAAAGCGAATCCGCGGTCAACCTGGTGGATATAAACCAAATCCTGGAATCCACCCTTTCAATTGTCTGGAATGAGATAAAATTCAAAATCGCCGTAGTCAAGGATTATCAGGCCAAAACCCAAATTCTTGCCGACTCCACCCAATTATCCCAAGTATTTTTAAACCTGTTAATCAACGCCTCGCAGGCAATTCCGGAAAAGGGCACCGTTACCTTATCTACCAGCGAAGACGCCACTAATATGTATGTTAAGGTTTCCGATACCGGCCCCGGGATCGCCCCTGAAGTCCTGACGAAAATTTTTGACCCCTTTTTCTCCACCAAAAAAACCGGCACCGGGCTGGGACTATCAGTAAGCTATAATATTATAAAAAGCCATAAGGGGCAGATCAAGGCGGAAAGCACCCAGGGAAAAGGGACTACTTTCACCATCAGCCTACCTAAGAAAGAAGTTCAGGAGGAAAAATGACTAATTGGGAAGAGCAGAGAAAACACAAAAGGGCAATTTTAAAACTCTCGGTAGAATACCGCAGTAACAGCTTCTGGCAGATGATTGAGGCCCAGGATGTTTCCGCCGGAGGGATGTTTGTGGCGACCGATAAGATTGAGCCTCCCAAGACCAAAATAGAGGTAATGTTCGAGCTGGGAAAAGAGCCCCACAAAAAAATAGTCCACGCCGAGGGGGTAGTGGCCTGGAGCCGGTCAAAACCAACCAAAAATGAAAAAGGCGAGATTCAGCCGCCGGGAATGGGGATTATGTTTACCAAGATGACCCCTTCAGCGGCCAAGCTTTCTATTGAAGATATGATCAAACAAGCGGAGGACAAAGGTGCTAAAACATAAAATTCTGCTGGTTGACGATGAACAAAATATCCTGAGCAGCATCTCGCGGTTATTGCGCCAGGATGACCGGGAAATCTACACCGCAGGCGACGCCAATGAGGCCTGGGATAAGCTCAAAGGCATCTCCGGGGCGGATTTAATCATCTCGGATAATAAACTGCCCACCATATCCGGGATAGACTTTTTAATCAAGGTAAAGCAGTCCTATCCGGACACTATCCGGATGTTACTCACCGGCTATCCCGATCTGGAGAGCGCCATCAAAGCCATTAACAACGGCCAGCTTTACCGTTTTATCACCAAGCCCTGGGAAAACGAAGACCTGAAGCTGATCGTCCGGCAAGGACTGGAGTATTATGACATCCTTAAGGACAACCGCGTCCTGCTGAATATCGCCAAACAGCAATCCGAGGCCCTGACCGCGGTACAGAAAAAATATCAACTGCCTCAGAATGAATTAACCAAGGCCGGCTTATATATCATTGATGAGCAAAAGGTCTCGGAAACATTATCTGAATTCCTGAAAAAATACTACCCCGGAGGGGCAAAGTAAAATGCCCAGCTTAGAAGACAAGCTTATCCAATCCGGCTGGATTACTCCCCAACAACTGCTCCGCGCCAAAGAGGAAGCACAAAGATGCAAAAAATCACTCTGGGGAACACTGGTAAAATTAAGTTTTCTTTCGCCGGATGACCTTTGTGTATTCTTCGCCCGGGAAAGCGGAATCCCTTACGCGCGAATCGCCGATTACAAAATAAATCCGGACGTCCTTAATCTTGTCAATGAAGATTTCTGCCGCCAGAATTTGATTTTTCCTTTGTTTAAGGTTAACGCCGCCCTGTTTGCCGCCTGCGCCAACCCTTTAGATACCGCGTCAATAGACAGCCTGGCCAAGTTATGCGGCCTGGAAATCGAACCCTTGGCCAGCCCCGCCTATTCCATACTCAAGGCCCTGGATTTTTATTATGGGCCGGAGGATAAAATCTTCGCGTTTGAAAAATTCATAGTTAAACAGCCCCCGCTTTCCGGCCTGCCATTCTGGCGCGAGTCAGAAAGGCTTCCTCTAAATATTCCGGTAAATATTAATATTAAGGACGCCTCGCTGGTATCGCCCTGCTCCCTGCCTATCAACAGCCAAAGCCGGGATATTTCTAAGAACGGCGCCGCCTTAGGCCTGGAAATACTCTTATTTCTTCCTAAAGGACTCCCTATATGCTTGGAATTTTTGCCCCCGGATTCCCCGGCCATAAAAACCGAGGGGGAAATTGTCTACTGCCGGATGGAGAAAGACAAAAAGTATTTCCTGGGCATAAAGTTCACCCAAATCCCAGATACCGCCCGCGATCAACTCTTCGGCTTAGTCAAATCCTAAAACTAACCCTTCCCTGAGCCGCGATTTTAGGATAATTTTCCTTGCCTAATACTGTAATCCTGATATAATTATTTTAGGTGTTAGGGCCTTAACTCCTTAAAAAATATACACTTTTTGTCCTGCAATAAGTGTATTCCGCGTTATTAAACCATCTACAAAGCGCAAAAACACGTTTTTTATTAAAAACGGGGGCCTTTTTGTTCTCTGAGCCTGTGGAAAAACTGTGTATATTGTGGAAACGTCGAGCCTCACCCTATTATGGATCTAATAGAAGCCTGGTCAAAAACTAAAAGAGCCCTCCAGGAGGATATCGGAGACGCGGCTTATGAAGCCTGGATAAACCGGCTTCAGCCTCAAGAGAATAACCCCGGAGTCTTAACCTTGGGCGCTTCGGATGAATTTTCTAAAAACTGGATTGCTAAAAATTATCTGGGACGAATAGAGGAGTTTTTGAAAAAATTCGCCGGCGGCGCGATAAAAATAGAACTCTGTGTTAAACCGGCGGCCCTAAAAACAGACACTGAGCCGGCCAAAAACGACCCATTTCCCGAAAAAACGCTCCCCCGGCTAAACCTTAATCCCCGCTACACTTTCGAAAACTTCATCGTTGGCTCATCCAACCGTTTTTCCCACGCGGCCTCGGTGGCAGTGAGCGAATCACCGGCTAAAGTGTATAACCCTCTTTTTATCTACGGCGGGGTGGGCTTGGGTAAAACCCACCTAATGCAGGCAATTTGTCACTCGGTATTAAAAAAAGACAGGAACTCTAACATCTGCTACATCCCTTCGGAAAAATTCACTAATGAGCTGATCAGCGCCATCCAACACCACTCCACCGCGCGCTTTCGCCAAAAATACCGTAATGCCGACGTCCTGGTTATAGATGATGTGCATTTTATCGCCGGAAAAGAATCCACCCAGGAAGAATTTTTCCACACCTTTAACACCCTTCATGATGCCCATAAACAAATAATCATCTCCTCAGACCGCAACCCCAAAGATATTCCTAATCTTGAGGAGCGCTTAGTTTCGCGATTCGGCTGGGGGCTGGTAACTGATGTCCAGCCTCCGGATTTTGAAACCCGGGTGGCAATTTTAAAAAAGAAGATAGAGCACGAACCTACTCACATTTCGGATGAGGTGGTATTCTTTATCGCGGAGACGGTCAAAACCAATATCCGGGAATTAGAAGGGGCGTTAATCCGGGTGATGGCTTACTCTTTACTGGAAAACAAACCCATCTCTTTGGAATTAGCCAAAGAGGTTTTAAAGGATTTTCTTAAAGAAAACAATAAATTGGTTACTGCGGACTTGGTCCAAAAAGAGGTGGGGATTTTTTTCAACCTCAACCCACAGGATATAAAAGGAAACAAGAGGGATAAAAATACAGTTTTTGCCCGCCAGATAGCTATGTATTTAACCCGGGAGTTGACTAACTTTTCCCTGCCGGAAATAGGGGGGTACTTTGGCGGCAAAGACCATACCACAGTGCTGCATTCTTATAATAAAGTCAAAAAAAATCTCCTGGGGGACGCAAAACTAAAATCAGATATAGAAAAATTGATTCGTAAGATTAAACAGTAAATTAACAGCAAGTTAACAGTAAATTGTGGTTGTTTTCAACGGTTTTTTATGAATGGTTTTTTTCTTAAACGAGCTTAAATGAGTAGGAAAATTCGCTCTTTTTAACTTAAAGTTTTAACAAAGGTGTCCGTTTTTAACAGAAATGTAACCCTATTACTACTAATACTATTTATATCAATTAATATAATATATAATAGTAATACTTACCCGGAGGCATAATGAAATTCCAAACCACCAAAGAAACCCTGTTTAACGGTATTCAAATTGTGCATAATATAGTAGGTTCTAAAGTGAATCTACCTATATTATCTAATATGCTTTTAGAGGCAGGCAATGGAAAACTTAAGATGGTAACCACAGATTTAGATGTAGGAATATCCTGTGAATACCCTGTGGAAATTGTGGAAAACGGCTCCATAACAGTGCATACTAAGAGATTTTCTGATATTATTCATGAATTACCGGATGGTAATGTAACCTTAAGTGTTAAAAAGAATAATATGGTTACCATACAGACCGAAAATTGCGAGTTTAAGATTTCCGGGCTTCCTAAGGATGAATTTCCTAAACTTCCGGAGTTTAAAGATAAAGAGGCTATAAAAATAAGACAACCGCTTTTAAAAGAAATGTTTATTAAAACCAGCTTTGCCGCCTCTAAAGATGAAACCCGTTATGTCTTAAACGGAATACTTTTTGAGGTGGAAAATAATAAAATCAGCCTGATAGCCACAGATGGAAGAAGGTTGGCGATTATAGAAAAAAACATTAACACCGGAATTAACCGGCAAATAAGCATGATTGTGCCCATTAAAACCATTAATGAATTAAACCGAAACTTAAAAGATGAGGGGGATGTTTTGATTGTGTTAGGTGAAAATCAGGTTTTGTTTGATTTAGGCCCGGTGCATATTATTTCCCGGCTTATCGAAGGGCAGTTTCCCAGTTATAAACAGGTTGTGCCTCAGGAACAAAAAGATAAAATCAAGCTAAACCGGGAAAAGTTTTTACTGGTTTTAAAGAGAGCGGCGATCTTATCCACCCAGGATTATCAGGTAGCTAAACTCGAGGTGTTTAAAAATAAATTAGTGGTTTCCAAATCAACTCCGGATATAGGCGAATCCCGGGAAGAGCTGTCTTCAGAGTATTCGGGAAAGGAATTGATTGTGGGTTTTAATCCGGCCTATTTAATTGATGTCTTGAAGAACCTCCAGGAGATAGTGGTGAATTTTGAGGTTACTGATCCGGAAAAACCCGGGGTCCTCCGCGCGGACGGTTATCTCTATGTAGTCCTGCCGATGAGGTTGTAAAATAAGATGAAGGCGGAGCCGATAGCCAAAACCCTGGAGGCTGTTTTTCACCAGATATGCTCTTCCCAAAAAAACCAACAGCAGGTAATTTACGAGATATTAAATTCAGAACTGGATGAAAAAGAATCGCGGCATATCCAGCCCTGGGATTTTAAAGATAAGGTTTTAACCCTGCGCGTAGATTCTCCGGCGCGGATGTATTCATTGAATTTAAAAAAAGCGAAATTATTAAAAGTCTTGCAAGAAAAGGCGGGAAAAGATATAATTAGCGAAATTCGTTTAAGGATTGGGCCGGTGAAGCAGAGCTAATAAGCCAGCAAGGCAATGGTTTGGCTTCCTATAGCCAAAGCCAGAGCTAAGAATTAAGAACTAAGAGTTAAGAAAATGAGCCAAGAGCAGAAAGAAAAAAAAGATCATAGTTATGATGCCGCCACCATCCAGGTGTTGGAGGGTATTGAGGCGGTGCGTAAGCGGCCGGCCATGTATATCGGAGATACCTACACCCGCGGCCTGCACCATCTGGTATATGAGGTGGTGGATAATTCCGTGGATGAGGCCCTGGCCGGACACTGCACTAAGATAGAGGTAGTGGTTAATTCGGATAATAGTGTCAGTGTCAGCGATAACGGCCGGGGTATACCGGTGGATATCCATAAAACCGAGAAAAAACCGGCGGTGGAGGTGGTCTTAACTATGCTGCATGCCGGGGGCAAGTTTGACCACGCGGCTTACAAGGTCTCCGGAGGCCTGCACGGGGTGGGGGTGAGCGTGGTCAACGCCCTTTCCGAGTGGCTGGAGGTGGAGGTCAGGCGTGACGGCAAGGTGTATCATCAGCGCTATGAAAAAGGCAAAACCGTTTCTAAGCTTACGGTTATCGGCAAGGCCAAACATACCGGCACCAAGGTTACCTT
Source organism: Candidatus Omnitrophota bacterium (assembly GCA_003510525.1). Lineage (GTDB taxonomy): Bacteria > Omnitrophota > Gorgyraeia > Gygaellales > UBA12090 > UBA12090. The sequence goes on along the minus strand of DOMD01000076.1, from coordinate 758 downwards.
TAAGGCCGATAAAGAGATATTTAGCGCCATTGAGTATTCTTACGATACTTTATCCGGGCGCCTGAGAGAATTGGCCTTTTTGAATAAAGGCTTAGAGATAACCATTGCCGACCAGAGGCATGATAAAGCGGCAGAGTTTAAGTTTTCCGGGGGGATCGTTTCGTTTGTGGATTATTTAAATCAGAACAAAAATCCTCTGCATAATAAGGCGGTTTATTTTGTCAAAGAAAAGGAAGGGATAATTCTGGAGGCGGCCCTGCAATACAACGACGGCTATTCCGAAAACATCTTTTCCTTTGCCAATAACATCAATACAGTTGAGGGCGGCACGCATTTATCCGGATTTAAATCCGCGCTGACCCGGGCGATCAACCAATACGCNNATCCCTAATCCCCAGTTTGAGGGCCAGACCAAAACCAAGCTGGGCAATTCCGAAGTGGAAGGCCTGGCCTCCTCGGTGGTTTTTGATTCTTTAAGCACTTTTTTTGAGGAAAATCCTTCGGTGGCCAATAAGATTGTGGATAAGGCGGTTCTTTCCAGCCGGGCCCGCGAAGCCGCCCGAAAGGCCCGCGAGCTGACCCGCAGAAAAGGCGCGCTGGAATCCGGCGGCCTGCCGGGAAAATTAGCCGACTGCTCCGAACGCGACGCCGCCCTCTGCGAGCTGTATATAGTGGAAGGCGATTCCGCCGGTGGCTCGGCCAAGCAAGGACGGGATCGGAGGTTTCAGGCTATACTGCCGATCAAGGGGAAAATTCTG
>DOMD01000180.1 GCA_003510525.1 Candidatus Omnitrophota bacterium | reverse complement strand
TCGCTATCGCTCAGGATGACATTATGACACAGTCTGAAGGCCACTTCGCAACTTTTTATTAAATGAAAGCTATTATTTTAGCCGCCGGATACACTAATAGGCTCTATCCCCTAACCAAGGATAGGCCCAAGCCTCTGCTTACCATCAGGAAGAAGCCGGTTATTGAATATATAATCGCCAAGCTGGAATCCCTGGAGCAGATAAATCAGATATTTATTGTTACCAATCAGAAGTTTTTCGGACAATTCCAGGATTGGCTGGATGATTTTCCTTCTCTAAAGCCAATTAAATTGATTAATGATGATTCCCTTAACGGAAATGATAGTCCGGGAGCCATCAGAGATATAGATATTGTAATTAAGAGAGAACAGCTCGCGGAAGATTTACTGGTAGTTGCCGGAGATAACCTGTTTTCTTTCGGTCTGCGTAATTTTATTGAATTCGCCCGCAAAAAGAAACCCCAAAGTTCTATTGGTATATACAACCTTAACGGTAGGTTTGACTCCGGTAAATTTGGAGTGGTTCAGCTCAATGGAGATGAAGAGATTGTTGATTTTCAGGAAAAGCCATCCAGATCCGCGAGTTCTCTGGTCGCCACCTGCCTGTATTTCTTCCCCGGAGAAAAACTGCGCCTGATTTCCGATTATTTAAGCCATAACCGTCAAGATGACGCCGCGGGCGATTAAATCTCCTGGTTAGTTAAATCGGATAAGGTCTATGGTTACGCCTTTAACGAAGGTAATTGGCTGGATGTCGGTGATGCCGACGCCTACACCGAGGCAGTATTTACTTTTTAAGGAGAGCCCTTGAAACACCCCCGAGGTGCAGTTTTTACTGCTCTTCGGGGGTGAATGAGATTATTCCAATGCGAGCCTGGATGGGGGTTTAAAGCGAAATTTACTTTGACTGGAGGTTTTAATGAATTTAAGTGTATCGTGGGCAGTTAGAGCTTTAAAAGGAAGAGCTATGGTGTTTCAGGAAACAGCGACATATTCGGCAAAAGCCTGGGATTCAGGGATGGGAAGCTTGTCTTCAAGTAATCCGTGCACATGCATCTCAATCGCTTTGTGCATATTAACTTCGACTTTTTCATAGGTTGAACCTGTTGCTATACAGCCCGGCAAGTCAGGTGAGTATGCTGAATAATTTCCATTTGCCTTTTCAATAACAATAAGAAAGCGATGCATTATTATTTTACCTCCGTTTTTTTTAATCGCGCTTGTTTTAAAACGCTATTCAGGGTACCAGGCGCTAAATCATGATTTGGATGACCGGCAATAGTTACTCTTCCCTGCTTAGCCGGATGTTTATACTGTCGATGGCTTCCGGTCATTGTAACCTGATACCAGCCATCAGATTCTATTTTTTTAATAATATCGCGAATTTTCACCTTGAAAATAAAATATCATCTTTGCGCGGAGAAGTCAAGAGAAATTGACTATGCGCAGGTGATCGTTCAGCGAACAGGGAAAAGAAAGAAATCCTCCCCTTACCAAGGGGAGGCCGCCGCCGTTGGCGGGGCAGGCGGGGAGGGGTTAAATGAGGGGAAAAATTACACAGGAGCTTACAAACTAAACAGGAGGTTATAAAATGAAATACTTAGTTACCGGAGGCGCGGGGTTTATCGGTTCAAACATCGCGGAGAAGCTGTTAAAGGAAGGCCATTTTGTGCGTGTCCTGGATAACTTCTTTAGCGGCAAACGCGAGAATTTAAGCTTTACCCAGGAATTCGCGAGGACAGGGGCTTTTGAGCTGATTGAAGGTGATATCCGCGACAAGTCAGCCTGCGAGAAAGCCTGCGCGGGAATGGACTATGTCCTGCATCAGGCGGCCCTGCGCTCAGTGCCAAAGTCATTGAAAGAGCCAGAAAATTATAACGATGTAAATATTAACGGCACGCTTTTCATGCTCCAGGCGGCTTCAAAAGCGAAGGTCCAACGATTTGTATTTGTCTCTTCTAGCTCGGTTTACGGAGATACGGATAAGTTTCCGGAAAGAGAAGACGCGTATCCTTTACTCATATCCCCCTACGCCTTGAGTAAGCTCACCGGCGAGTACTACTGCCGTATCTTTTCCGAGTTTTTTAATGTTGAAACCGTGTGCCTTAGATATTTCAATGTGTTCGGGCCAAGGCAGGCCTTAGACGATGAATATGCCGTGGTTATTCCGAAATTCATTCATTGCATTTTAAATGATGAACAGCCGCCAATCTTCGGCACAGGAAAGCAATCGCGCGATTTTACCTTTATTGAAAACGTGGTGCAGGCCAATATTCTGGCGGCTACGGTGCCTGGCATAAAGCACGAAGTATTTAATGTGGCTAACGGCAGGGATAATACGGTATTGGAACTGGTGGATTCTCTTAATAAAATAATCGGGAAGAACATCCAGCCGAAATTGTTACCGGTCCGGGCGGGAGATGTCTTTCGCACCAGCGCCGATATATCCAAAATCAGGAAAAAATTAGGCTACGAGCCGGTGGTAAGCTTTGAAGCCGGCCTAAAAAAAACCGTAGATTGGTTCACCAAAGCAAAGATNNAAAGCGGGAATCCATAATAAAATCAATAAGAAATCCTCCCCTTAACAAGGGGAGGCGGGGAGGGGTCAGGTGAGGGGTAAAATTGCGAGTTTCCCCTAATAACTGATCGGTTACCATCATTAAACGGAGACTATTATGACAATTTACGCGGGCATAAAGAATGGTAAGGAAAAAGTTGCGGTAGTCGGTTTGGGATATGTAGGGTTCCCATTAGCGATGGAATTCGGTAAAATTGTTAAGACTATCGGTTTTGATTTGAGCGAGCGCAGGATCAATGAGCTAAAGCGCGGTTACGACTCTACTAATGAGATAAGCCCTGAGGAGATAAAGGCGGCGAAGCATCTGAGACTGACTACCGATCCCAAGGAGCTGAGGCAGGCGCGTTTTATCATTGTCGCAGTGCCTACCCCGATTACCAAAAACAAACAGCCGGACCTTTATTGCGTAATCAGCGCCTCGGAAATTGTCGGAAAAAATCTAGCTAAAGGCAGTATCGTCGTATTTGAATCCACGGTTTATCCCGGGGTAACCGAAGATGTGTGCCTGCCGATTATTGAAAAATACTCCGGGCTTAAATATCCGCTGGAGTTTAAGCTTGGCTATTCTCCGGAGAGGATCAATCCGGGCGACAAGGAACACACCTTAAGTAATATCGTTAAGGTAGTTTCCGGATGCGATAAAGAAGCGCTGGATGAAGTAGCCAATATTTACGGGATGGTGGTTAGGGCTGGGGTCTATAAGGCCGAGTCCATCAAGGTGGCGGAGGCAGCCAAGGTTATTGAAAATACCCAGAGGGATTTGAATATTGCCCTGATGAATGAACTGGCGGTTATTTTCCACAAGATGGGTATAGACACGCTCTCGGTCTTGGCCGCGGCCGGAACAAAGTGGAACTTTATCCGTATGCGCCCGGGCTTAGTCGGCGGGCATTGCATCGGAGTTGATCCTTATTATCTGACGTTCAAGGCCGAGGAATTAGGGTATCATCCGCAGGTTATTCTCGCGGGGCGCAAAATTAACGATAATATGGGTAAATATATCGCTGAACAAACCGTGAAGCACTTGATTGAGGCGGATAAAGCGGTTAAGGGAGCTAAGGTGTTGGTAGCCGGTATCACTTTTAAGGAAAATGTGAATGATATCCGTAATTCCCGGGTGATTGATATTATCAATGAACTTAAAGAATACGGCATAGCGGTAATGGTTGCCGATCCCTTAGCGAATGCCGAAGCCGTAGAGCATGAATATGGAATAAAATTGATAAAATATTCAAAGAATATCAAGTCAGACGCGATAATCATTGCCGTAAATCACGACTTATTCAGACAGGAATTTACCTTAAGCCGGTTAGAATCACATATGTCTGCTGGTAAGCATAGAGGAGTGGTAGTTGACGTAAAAGGGATTTTCAGCCCTGAGATATTCAAGAATTCCAAACTTTTATATTGGAGATTGTAAGTTATGAGCACGAATAAAAGACACGCGGCACCTTTAGCCTTATTTATGGTTATCATAGCTGTTTTATCTTTGATGCCCATGGATACCATTGAGACAAAAATAAAGCATAAGTTTAACGCCTTAGCTCTTCTAAAATTAAATATTGAAAACTCTCTCAAAATTCCTATCAATCTTTCTCTCATTCAAAATATCCTACATTTTCCTTTCTATGCCTTGCTCACATTTTTATGGATGGGATTTTTTAATAAGAGAAAAACAGAGTTAAGGAAGACAGCGCTTTCTACCTTAGGAATTACATTTCTTTTATCCCTATTTCTTGAGTTTTTGCAATTCTTTTTGGTTGAAAGGAATGCTTCATTTATGGATTTACTCTTAAATCTATCTGGGAGCTTATTAGGCATATATATTTATTGTTTAATGGATAAAAAAGCAAAAACAACCAAAATATTACTCTATTAAGAATTTACCTATTTTAAGGCAAAATTTATTTCAAAAAATATGGAAAATAGTTCAGATAAAATCACAATACTTTATATAATTGATGTTTTTATAAAAATGGCCGGGGCCGAAAGAAATTTATTTGAAGTTATTACAAGACTCGATGCCGAAAGATATACGCCGATAGTTATGTGTTTGCATGGAGGTAAATTAGTTAAAATTTTGCAAAACAGCAGAAAAATTGACGTAGTAAATCTTAATCTGACTAGAATATATACAGTTAAGGCAATGATAAAGGCAATAAATATTTTCAAATTCATCAAACAAAGGAATGTTAAAATAATCGTAACTTATCATGAAAGTTCAGATTTTTTAGGGGGAATTATAGCGAAATTAGCAGGTGTGCCGGTAATAATTTCAAGCAGAAGAGACATGGGATATCAGCTCAAGAAAAGGCATTTTCTATTTTATAGAATTATAAATAATTTGTTTGATAAAATTATCACTGTATCTGACGCGGTGAAAGATGAAATATTTAAGAAACAAAATGTCCCGTGGCATAAACTAGTGACTATCCATAATGGAGTAGAATTAGAAAAATTTTATATAAAAGTCGATCAAGATTCTTTAAAGAAATCGCTGGGGTTGGAGAAGCATAGGCTCATAGTGGGGATACTAGCTGCTTTACGGCCAATAAAGGGACATAGGTATTTTTTGGAAGCTGCGTCTATAATTTTAAAAGAGTTTCCCGATACTTATTTTCTTATCATTGGATGGCATGATGACGAGAATTACTATAAAGAATTAAAAGATTTTACGAAAAAATTAGATATTGAAAAAAATGTTTTTTTTGCAGGGGGGAGACCAGATACGGCCGAAATGCTTTCAATAGTAGATATCGCTGTCCTCTCATCAATAAATGAGGGGTTTTCAAATTCCATGCTTGAATATATGGCTGCTGGAAAACCTGTGGTAGGCACAAATGCCGGGGGTACAAAAGAAGG
>DOMD01000072.1 GCA_003510525.1 Candidatus Omnitrophota bacterium | reverse complement strand
CCTGTCCATCCAAGGTAAGATTCTTTACGCTTTTATTTACAGCGCGGACACCTACTGTGTTGACCACGTCATCTTTTTGTTTAACTCCAGTAGCTCCAACGGCAGTTATGGCATCAAAGTTAGTGGGTAAGCCATTGTCCACATTTGTTGCGTCGGTGCTGGTTCCTGCTGCTGAGTCTGTGATTGACCTTTTCTTAGCAAAATAAAAACCCTCTATAGTAGTTTCAGGGTTTAATTCGTATGCCGCATTGATACCATACAAAGTGGTATCATCATTTAATGAGGTATTATTTTCTACAACTTTAGCATAGATTAAATCCAGAACTAGGGGATTGTAATCTAATCTTGCGCGTAAGGCATCAAAGGCCTTACGGCTGCTTAAATCGCCCTCGGCTAATTCTGAGGCTAAAGCCACGCCATTAGTATCCGGATCGCCGACAATCCAGCCATTACCAAAGCGCAGTTCCTGACGGCCCACAGTCAAGGTCATGGCCGGAGTAAGGAACTCTCTTAAAGTAATAGAAGCTAAATCCAGATCAAACTGCTTTTCACTGGCAGCAGCATTTGCTGAAGTTAAAGCAGTACCTATATTTCTATTATTTGTAGAAGTTGCCGCTACAGAATCACCATTCCAGTTTCTCTCGTTGATTAACCGGACGCTGGTAGAAACATTATCAGTGAGGTCAGCATCAACTTTCACCCGGGTAATCGAGAGAAAATCGCTCTGGTTGTCCTGATTGCTATTTGCTCCCACAGAGTTAGCCACGCTACTGCTTTTATCTAAATCCAGATTACTACGGGCTACCCCGGACACATTGATATCACCACTGATCTTTACATTCTGCACCGCGGCAAATGCCGGCAGAGCCACAAAGCCTATTAAGGCCACTAAGCATAAACCTAATCCTATGCGTCTTACCATTTGCTTGCCTCCTTTTTGGTTTGCATCTGTCTTCCTGTTTTCATTAATATGTATTTTCATCTTTTTATTTATTTCCACGCGGGCTCTTTTTTCCCGCGGATTATTTTTAAAATGCCTTTATATCGTAATGCTGGCTTTTATTGATAGTTACCCGGCTTTTGATTTATCATCCTCCTTTTCGCCTCTAAGATTATAACTATCCCAGCACTATAATTGTTCTATTTTTATCATACCGCGCAGGCTTTGTCAAGAGAAAAATGAAAAAATTTTACTATTTTTCTCCGGCTTCTTATTTTTCCGTTCTCGCTTGCTTTCGCTCTTTAGTTATTTTATTTTTAAGCTCCTCTTCCTCAGCCTCAAGCTGTTTTTCTTTAAGTTCAGGCATTAATGCCACCAGCTCAGCGCATCTATCCTGGGCCTTTTTTCTCCAGGGGTCGTCCTCAATTACCTCCCCTACCCCTCCTTGCAAAGGAGGGGATAAGAAATCCTCCCTTAAGCCCATCTCGGCCCTCTTAGCCCAATAAAAAACAGCCTTATCCATTTGGTTTTGGCTTTCATAAAACAAGGCTAAGTTAGCATACGGGCCGGTAAACTCCTGATCCAACTTGATTGCCTCTAAATAGGCTTTCTCGGCAAGTTCCGGAGAATCCATAGTTTCATACATGATACCTATATCATTATAAGCGGCGGCTAAGGACGGATCTATTTCTATTGCCTTCTGAAATAAGCTTAGGGCTACCTCTATATTTCCCGACTTCTGTAATCTTAGGCCATCCAAGCGATACATTCTGGCCTGTTTCTGAGATTCGCTCAACTCAATCGCGAAAATAAAACCAGCGCGGAAACTAAAAAAAATGTTTACCGCGCTGATTACCAAAATCATCCGGTAATGTCTTTTCAACATAGCTTAACTATAATAATTTAAGATAGTTTTGTCAAGTAAAATCTGCCTCTGGCCCCTCACCTAACCCCTCCCCGCCTCCCCTTGGTAAGGGGAGGATTTCTTACTCGCATTAAAGCATTACTGTTATTTTATGGGTTTATCGGTTTTGCGTGGGGTGGCCTGGGACTTGGGGGCGATGGATACGGTTATGACTGAGCGGTTATCCTTGCCTTCAACAGTAATAATACAGGTTTCCTGGTCCTTCTCAAAGCTAAGCAGTCGCCTTTCGTATTCCACTATATTAACCAGATTCCAGCCATACATCGGCATCTGCTCTTTAAAAAAGACAATCACCTGATCTTGGCCGCCTTTACCTTTATACCTTAATAATCCGGCCCGGAAATTAGTGCTCTGAAAGGCATAAGATTCCTCAGGGACAAAAACAAATCCCGCCGGCACCGGCACATCCTGCATCTTCAACATTGCCGCCGGCTCAAGAGAGGGAACCTGTGTGGGGTCGGACCTGCGGCTTGGGGTAGAGACACAGCCGGATAGAGCAAGTAACCAGAAACCCGTAACCAGAAACCAGAGACATAGAATAAAGCTTATCTTATTTTTCATTTACTAATCTCCTCTTTTTTAAAACAGCATTTCCAGGAACTTTTTCTCTGCCGCGTATATACGGGTAATCTCATCCTGGCTGAGTCCGGCTGAAAGGGCGATATTCTTTAGGTCATTTATGGATAAAATATCTTCCGGCTTATGGCTGTCGTTGTCAATAACTAAATTGGCTCCGGTCTTTCTGGCTATTTCCACTATGTGAGAATTACCCTGAGAATGGCCTCTACGGGTAGTAATTTCTAAGAAGACGCCTTTTTCTTTGGCCAGCAAAGCGTCGGCTGCGCTGATATTGCCCGGATGGGCCAGGATATTGATATCCGCAAGCAGGGCCGCCCGGTTGGTTCCTATGGTTACCGGTTCAACCGGAGATTCTCCGTGGCCGATAATAATTTTTATTCCCGCCTCGCGGGCAAACTTAGTCAAGGGTAAAAATTGTTCTAAAGGGATATGGGTCAACTCTACTCCGGGAAGCACTTTTATCTTGGAGTCTTTAGGCCAGTTTTGGCAAAATTCAATTATGGCCTGGGTGTTGGTTTTGATATTACTGTAATCGCCGTGGTCGGTAATGGCGATTATCTGATAACCCTTTTCTTCATAACGCCGGGCAATCTCGGAAGGAAGCAGGACCCCATCGCTTAATAAGGAATGAATATGCAAATCATACATCTTTTTCTTTACTCTTACCTCTTTACTCTTAATTCTGTATTTATGCCCCTGGCAAGAATCGAACTTGCCCACGCGGTTTAGGAAACCACTGCTCTATCCTTATGAGCTACAGGGGCGGATTAATTTTGAGACACAAAGTCACCAAGTCACAAATAAAGGAAAAAGAGTGTTTTTAATACATACTTGTGACCTTCA
>DOMD01000087.1:1111-4561 GCA_003510525.1 Candidatus Omnitrophota bacterium | reverse complement strand
GGTAATCGGGGTGTTTATGGCTGGTTGGGGCTCCGGGAATAAATATTCAATGCTGGGGGCAATGCGGGCCTCGGCCCAGATCATCAGCTATGAGATTCCGTTGGTGCTTTCGGTCTTAAGTATCGTGATGCTTACCGGAAGCCTGAATATGGCCAAGATTGTGGAGGCCCAGGGACAGGTGTGGTTTGNNGCCGAGTCCGAGCTGGTGGCCGGATTTCATACCGAATACAGCGGAATGAAGTTTTCCATGTTTTTTCTGGCTGAATATACCAATATGTTTATCGTCTCAGCTGTAGCCGCCACGCTTTTTTTGGGCGGCTGGCAGGGGCCGTTTTTGCCGGGAATATTCTGGTTCCTGGTTAAGGTCTATTTTATCATATTTTTAATGATGTGGATACGGTGGACCTTTCCCCGTTTTAGGGTTGATCAACTAATGAACTTTGCCTGGAAATTTTTAGTGCCGCTGGCTTTCCTGAATATCTTAGCCACCGCGTTATTCTTAGTAGTGAAAAAATAGGAATGATTAAGAGAATAAAAAGAATATTTTCCGATAGTTTCAGCCTCATTCAGGGTTTAGCGGTTACTGCCAAGTATTTATTTAGCCCGGCAGTTACCCTGCAATATCCCAAACAGCGCTGGACGCCCCCGGCGCGTTACCGGGGAAGAGTGGCTTTGCGGCCTAAGAAATGCATCTCCTGCCAGATGTGTGCGCGGGCCTGCCCGAATTATTCCTTAGAGGTGAAGTTTAACTTGGGAGAAGACAAAAAAAGAAAGCTTAGTGGTTTTATTTATCATTTGGATACTTGCTTGTTCTGCGGTTTATGCGTTGAGCCCTGTCCTACCGCGGCGATATTTATGAACCAGGAGTATGAGCTGGCGGTGTATGAGCGTAAAAATTTAGTGCTGGATTTAACCGAAAAAGATAAAAATGTGGAGTAATTTTCTTAGCGCGTCTATCTTTTATCTGATAGCCCTGGTGAGCATCATTTTTGCCCTACTTTCGGTTACCTTGAAGAATATGTTTCACAGCGCCCTGGCCCTGATCGTGATGCTCTTGGGGGTNNTGATTTATGTGGGGGCGATTATGACCCTGGTGATCTTTGCCATAATGCTTACTTCGGAAATCTATAATAAAAACATTCAGCGCCACAACCAGCAGAAGCTGGTTTCTCTGGTTATCGCCTCCAGTATGGCCGGATTTCTGATCTTTGTCTTGAGCCGCTTTAGGGCCCAGGATGGGATAAGTTTTTTTGAGCCGCTGACTTTAGCCATGATTGGGAAGGAATTATTAACCAAGTATGTTTTGCCTTTTGAGCTGATTTCGGTAATTTTGCTGGCGGCCCTGGTGGGTTCGGCGGCGATAAGTAAACCCCGTTAGAGATAGGACACCGANNGGCAACCTATCTCTAACGGGGCAAGAAAAAATGATACCTTTAAGCCATTATCTGATTTTATCGGCCATCTTATTTTCTATCGGGCTTTACGGGGTGTTTACCCGCAGGTCCGCGGTGGGGATTTTGTTGTCTTTGGAGATTATGCTTAATGCCGTAAATATTAATTTTGTGGCTTTTGCTAAATTTATGGCCCCTCACAGCCTGGCCGGGCAGATTTTTGTCATCTTTACTATCGGCGTAGCCGCGGCCTCCACGGTGGTGGGCCTGGCCATAATTGTGGCTATCTACCGTAATTACAAGACTATTTTTGTGGATGAAATAGATGTGATGAAATGGTAAACTACGCTTATTTAATTCCCCTATTTCCTTTAGCCGCTTTTGTGATTAATGTTTTCTGGGGCCGCAGGCTAAAGTCTAACAGCGCGCCGGTGGCTATTCTGGCTATGTTGGGTTCCTTGGCTATTTCCTGCCTGATTCTTAAGGAAGTTATAGCCGGTAAGACCCTGGAACAAAGCTGGGAGTGGTTTAAAGTTGGCCGGTATTCCTTTGAGGCCGGTTTCTTGGTTGATCCTTTGAGCGCGATGATGTTGTGCGTGGTTACCCTGGTGGGGATTTTGGTTGAGATTTATTCTATCGGTTATATGCGCGGTGATGGGCGCTATCATCTTTTCTTTGCCTATTTATCCTTATTTATCTTTTCAATGCTGGGTTTGATTTTATCCAACAATCTTATTCAGACTTATATTTTTTGGGAGTTGGTGGGGGTGTGTTCGTATCTGTTGATTAGCTTTTGGTTTGAAAAGAAGTCCGCTGCTGACGCCGGGAAAAAGGCCTTTATCACTAACCGGATAGGGGACGCCGGATTTTTCTTAGGCCTGTCTACCTTGTTTTATTATTTAGGAACGGCAAACTTCGCGCGAATCAGCCAAAGATTAGCCCATCATCCGGAAGGCTTAAGCCAGGGTGTTTTGACCCTGGCGGCAGTGCTGATTTTCTGCGGGGCGGTGGGTAAATCGGCCCAGTTTCCTCTGCATGTCTGGCTGCCGGATGCGATGGAGGGGCCTACTCCGGTAAGCGCTTTGATTCATGCCGCTACCATGGTTGCCGCCGGAGTGTATCTGGTCGCCCGCAGCTACGCGGTCTTTGCCGCGGGGCATCTTTCCTTAGAAGTAGTTTCCTATATCGGAATCATTACTTCATTTATGGCCGGTTCAATCGCCCTGGTGCAGACTGATATCAAGCGCATCCTGGCTTATTCCACGGTCAGCCAATTAGGCTATATGATGATCGCCTTAGGTACCGGCGGTTACAGCGCCGGGGTGTTTCATCTGATGACCCATGCCTTTTTTAAGGCCCTGCTTTTCCTGTGCGCCGGAAGCGTAATCCATGCCTGCGGGGTCCAGGACATCCGTCAGATGGGCGGTTTATTCGGGAAGATGAAGGTAACCGCGACTACTTGTCTGATCGGCTGTCTGGCTATTTCCGGGGTTCCGCCTTTAAGCGGCTTCTGGAGCAAGGATGAGATTTTATTATCGGTGTATAACAGCGGAAACAGGGTGCTTTACGTATTGACTTTGACCGTGGCCTTTATGACCGCCTTTTATATGTTCCGGCTTTTATTCTTGACCTTTTTCGGAAAACCCAGAGAGAAACTGCATATCCATAAACCGGCTCCAACTATGGATTGGCCGTTGATTGTTCTAGCCATATTCAGCATATTTTCCGGATTTGTCGGTTCGCCTTTCCTGGGCCACGCCTTTTCCCATTTCATCTATTTTCATCCCGAGCATGTCGAGCCGAATCATATGGTGATGATTTCTTCCATTATCGTAGGGTTAGCCGGAATAGCCCTGGCCTGGGTATTTTATATTTTATCTCCGGGAATACCCGCGGCCCTGGCCAAAAATTTCAGCCCGGTCTATAATCTCCTGCTGAATAAATACTGGATTGATGAGATCTACGACAGGTGTATTATCCAGCCGTTTTTGCGCCTAACCAAATTCGCCTTTTCTTTTGACCGCTATCTGATTGACGGGGCGGTGAATCTTGCCGGAAC
>DOMD01000087.1:0-1082 GCA_003510525.1 Candidatus Omnitrophota bacterium | reverse complement strand
AGGTTCATTTAAATTAATTCTGTAGGGACAGAACATTGTTCTGTCCCTACGTGTGTCATCATTTAAGGAGACAGTATGTTATCAAATTTTCCACTTTTAAGCTTAGCTGTATTTTTGCCGATTTTGGGGATCTTGCTTTTGTTTTTTATCCCTAAAGATAAAACCGCTCTAATCCGGGTAACCAGCGGCATCGTTACCTTTATCACCCTGATTGTCTCGCTGATAATCTTTGCCAACTTTAATATCAATGACCCCGGCCTGCAATTGCAGGAGCGTTTGAGCTGGATACCCCAGGTGAATATTAATTATCATTTGGGAGTTGACGGGTTGAGTTATTCCATGGTGTTTTTGACCGCGCTTTTGTGTTTCTTGGCCTGTATTGCCTCTAATTCCATCAAAGAGAGAATTAAGGAGTATTACATCTTTTTTCTGCTCTTAGAAGCCGGGATGATGGGAACATTCCTGGCTTTGGACCTGTTTTTGTTTTATGTTTTCTGGGAGATAACCCTGGTTCCGATGTATTTCTTAATCGGCATCTGGGGCGGGCCGCGAAAGGAATACGCGGCCATCAAGTTTTTTCTCTACACCTTGGCCGGCAGTGTCTTTATGCTCCTGGGTATTTTAGCCTTGTATTTTACCAGCACCCCGCATACCTTTAATATTTTAGAGTTGACCCAGCAGTCTAAATTTTTCGCCTTGGCCTTTCAGAATATTGTGTTTGTGGCCTTATTTTTCGGCTTCGCGGTCAAGGTGCCGGTATTTCCTTTTCATACCTGGCTGCCGGATGCCCATGTGGAGGCCCCGACTCCGATAAGCGTGCTTTTAGCCGGAGTTTTGTTAAAAATGGGCGCCTACGGTTTTTTCCGGATAAGTTATCCTATATTACCCCAGGCCGCCAGTTATTTCGGTTTCGCCATCGCGGTGCTGGCGGTAATCAACATAGTTTACGGCGCTTTTGTGGCTATGGCCCAGACGGATTTCAAGAAGATGGTGGCCTATTCCAGCGTCAGCCATATGGGCTTTGTAATGTTGGGCCTGGCGGCTTTGAGTCCGGTGGGCTTTAGCGGCGCGGCAATGCAGAT
>DOMD01000132.1 GCA_003510525.1 Candidatus Omnitrophota bacterium | reverse complement strand
GACCGGCTTATCCGCGAGTATCAAGCCAAGATTATTTTTAGCGGCTCAAAAGATGATATTTTGCTGATAAAAGAGATAACCCGGATGATGAAGCAAAAAGAATTTATCATATCCGCCGGATATACCAACCTTAAAGCTGCCGGGGCTATTTTTAAGAGGGCGGATTTGATGATTTCCGGGGATTCCGGGCCTTTGCATATTGCCTCCGGTGTCGGGGCAAATCTCCTGGCCTTGTTTGGCCCGACCTCGTCCGCGATTACCGGGCCGATCGGCGCTTCGACTTCGCTCAGCGCCGATGGTGAGCGCAGTCGAACCATCGGCAAAGGCAAAATCAAAATAATCCAAAAAGACATTGGCTGTCGGATTCCTTGTTATGACCCAGCCTGTAACGATAACCGCTGTATGCGGGAAATTAAAGTTGAAGATGTATTGGCAGAGGTGAAGAAATTAGCGGAGGATGCTCACAGAAATGAAGTTTAGGCTCCGAAAAAAAAATTACTTTAACAGAATACTGGTGGTGCGCACGGATAGAATCGGGGATGTGGTTTTAACTACTCCGGTTTTAAAAGCCTTAAGAGAAAATTATCCCGCAAGCCATATTGCTATGATGGTTAACCCCCAGACCAAAGAACTGCTTGAGGGTAATCCTTATCTTAATGAGGTGATTGTGTATGATAAGGATAAAAAAGATAAAGGGATACTGGGCTTCTGGAGATTTGTCCTGGAATTAAAAAGAAAAAGATTTGATTTGGCTATAGTATTGCATACTAAAAACCGCCTTAATCTGATTACCTATCTTGCCGATATCAAGCGCCGGGCCGGCTACAAAAATAATAAATTCGGCTTTTTGCTCACGGATAAACTGATGGATATCCGCCCTCTGGGGCTAAAACACGAGGTTGATTATTGCTTGGATATTTTAAGAAAGCTTGGCCTGAAAATAAGCGATAAGATTCCTTACATAGCAGTTAAAAAGGAAGATGTGGATTCGGTGGGTAATATTCTCGAGGCTGAGGGCATAGGCGGTTCGGCCGCGCGGTTCACCACAGGCCGCGATATTAAGATTGCCGCTATTCATCCCGGCTCAAGCTGTATTTCCAAACGCTGGCCAAGAGAGAGATTTGTGGTTTTGGCTAACCGGCTGGTTGAGGATTATGGCCTGAAGGTCATCCTGATTGCTTCAGGTGAAGAGAATGAGGCCATTGCCAATGAGATAGCCAAACAGATAAGATATCCGGTTCTGAATCTATCCGGAAAGTTATCTCTGGGCCAATTATCCGCGCTTTTAAAACGCTGTGTTATTTTTATTTCTAACGATTCCGGCCCGGTGCATATTGCCAGCGCCGTGGGCACGCCGGTAGTCTCTATCTTTGGCCGCAACCAGGCGGGTTTAAGCCCGGCGCGCTGGGCTCCGGTAGGGAGAAAAGACGCGTATCTGCATAAAGAGGTGGGTTGTTCGATATGCCTGGCGCATAACTGTAATATCGGTTTTGACTGCCTGAAGGCCATAACCGTGGAGGATGTGTTAAAGGCAGTTGACGATATCCTTAAGGCGTGATATTATACACTGATAACTTAAAGAAGTTTTAGGCTTCATAAGTTAACCATAGAACGAAATGTAAGATGAGTATAGACCTGAATAAAGTTAAAACCTATTCTATAAAAAAGAGATTATCCAGGGTGGATAAGAAAGCCTTCGCCGGGGTTCCGGCCAAAGGCGGAAGCTTCAAGGAGTTTTATGAGTCTCTGCCTGATATTCTTAAAGTCCGCGACCTGAAGGCGGTGGTGAGTGCTATTATCAGGGCCAGGAAGAAGCAAAGGGCGGTAATTTTTATGATGGGAGCCCATGTGATCAAGTGCGGTCTCAGCCCCTTAGTTATAGATTTAATCCGCGAAAAAATAATCAGCGCCGTGGTCTTAAACGGCGCCGGGATAATTCATGATTTTGAGATTGCCTATCAGGCCCGGACCTCGGAAGATGTAGCCAGCGCCTTAAAGCTGGGGAGTTTTGGAATGGCCCGGGAAACAGCTGAGTTTGTTAATAGCGCGGTAAATAAGGGTGTCCAAGAAGGATTGGGCCTGGGCGAGGCAGTGGGCAGACAAATAGCCCGGGAAGGATTAAAGTTTAAAGATTACAGTATCTTATACGCTTGTTATAAAGCGAATATTCCGGTGAGCGTGCAGGTGGCCATCGGAACGGATATAATCCATCAGCATCCTTCTTTTGACGGGGCCTTGACCGGTGAAGGCTCGCAAAGAGATTTCTTGAAATTAGTTGAAGTGGTTAGCGGCTTAAGAGACGGCGGAGTAGTCTTGAATTTCGGCTCAAATGTTATTTTGCCGGAGGTTTTCTTAAAGGCTCTGAACCTGGCCCGGAATTTAGGAAAAAAAATAGACAATTTTACCGCGGCCAATTTTGATATGGTGCATCATTACCGGCCGCAGATGAATGTGGTGAGTCGGCCTACCCAGGATAGCGGCCGGGGTTATTACATCATCGGCCATCATGAGATTATGCTCCCTTTACTGCACCGGGGAATAATCGAGTATATATAAGAAATAGCTTTCAGCGGTCGGCTCTCGGCTTTCAGCTAAAAATTGATTATAATAATGAAGACAAAATTGAAATCTATAATTCAAAAATTCCCTAAGGCCAAGGTATTGGTTATTGGGGATTTGATTCTGGATGAGTTTATTTGGGGCAAGGTAGACAGAATTTCACCGGAGGCTCCTGTTCCGGTGGTATTAGTAAGCTCCGAGTCGTTTATGCCCGGGGGTGCTTCCAATGTGGCCAATAATATCGCTTCTTTAGGAGGGAGTTCCGGAATCTGCGGGGTAATCGGAGAGGATAAGTCCGGGCGCATCCTGGTTGAGGAGTTAAAGAAAAAAGGCGTGGATGTTTCGGGAATAGTAATTGACGCACAGCGGCCGACTACGGTCAAGACCCGCGTCATTGCCCATCATCAGCAGATGGTCAGGGTGGACCGGGAGAAGATGGGATCTATTGATGACAATCTCCTGGAACAGGTTTTGTCTTTTATCCGCCGCGAGATAAATGAAATTGACGCCCTGATTATTGAAGACTACGGTAAAGGGGTGATTACCCCGCGGCTGTTGGCAGAGATAGTGCCGCTGGCCAAAAAACATAAAAAGATAATCACTGTTGATCCTAAGGTAAGCCATTTTCCTTACTATCAAGGAGTAACCTGCATTACTCCTAATGAAAAAGAGGCCCAGGGCGGCTCAGGTATTGATATTCAGAATGACGAAGACATTAATAGGGCCGGAAAAAAACTACTTAAGGATCTAAACTTGGAAGCGGCGCTGATTACTTTGGGGGAAAATGGGATGCGCTTATTTGAGAAAAGCGGCCCGATTACCCATATCCCCACAGTGGCCCAGGAGGTTTTTGATGTCTCCGGCGCAGGGGATACGGTTATTGCCGCCTTTACTTTGGCCTTAGCCAGCGGAGCCACCAAGCAGGAAGCGGCCTATATTTCCAACTTTGCCGCCGGCATCGTAGTCAGCAAAGTAGGAACCGCGGTGGTAACCAAGGAAGAGTTGTTAGGGAGAATAGATAAGAAGTAACCAGTAACCAGTAACCAGAATGGATGATTTCGAGTTTGATTTTGAAAGATTAAAGGTTTATCAATCAGCACTAGGGCTTATTGATAAAATATTTAAGATTTACAAAGGTTTCCCGAGAGAATTTAAATATTCATTAGGTAGTAATCTCTTAAGGGCAGGATTATCTATAGCCAATAATATCGCGGAAGGCAATGATAAAAAATCGAAAAGAGAAAGATCGCGTTATTTTAGCATTTCTTCAGATTCAGCAAGAGAATGCATTTCTGTTTTTAATGTATTGAAGAGACAAGACTTGATTGATAATAAAGTATATTTTGAATTACGTAAAGATAGCAGGGAAATTACAAGCATGCTTAGAGGTCTCATTGATTCGCAATAAATCTGGTTACCGGTTTCTGGTTACTGGCAACTGGCCTCTGGTTTCTCCCGAACGAAGTGAGGGAAAATGGATGTAATCGGAGTAATTCCGGCAAGATACGGTTCAACCCGTTTTGAAGGCAAGGTATTAGCTGACCTNNAAGGTAGTTTTTACCTCTAAAGAACATACCTGCGGAACGGATAGAATCTGTGAGGTGGTAAATCCCTTAGAGGTTAAAGTGATAGTGAATATCCAGGCTGATGAGCCGTTGTTGGACCCGGTAATGATTGAGAACGTGGCTCGTCCGCTGTTGGATAACCCCGCGTTAAATATGGCCACCCTGATGAAAAGAATAGATGAACATCGGGAAATTGCCGACCCAAATGTAGTTAAGGTGCTTGCGGATAAAAACGGCCTGGCCCTTTATTTTTCGCGTTCAGCTGTCCCCTATCAACAGGATAAGTCCGTCCGCGCGGTCTATTACAAGCACATCGGCCTGTATGCCTATACCAAGGATTTTCTTTTTATCTTCAAGAATCTTCCTGAATCTTATTTGGAGAAGATGGAAAAGTTGGAACAACTGCGGGTCCTGGAGGCCGGTTTCAGGATAAAAGTGATTGAAACTAAAGTTTCGACTATCGGCGTGGATACCCCTGAGGATTTAGAAAAGGCTAAGAAGATAATTTCTTAAAGAAGATGACCCGAGAGATAAAGATAAAAGATATAAAGATCGGCGCGGGGAATCCGCTGGTGTTGATTGCCGGGCCTTGCGTGATTGAGAATAAAAAGCTGACTCTGGATACCGCCCGGGCATTAAAGGATTTAAGCCTGGAAATTGAAATCCCTTTTATCTTTAAGTCCAGCTATGATAAGGCTAACCGCACCTCTTTGGACTCTTACCGCGGCCCGGGTTTAAAAAAAGGTTTAGAGATATTGAAAGAAGTTAAAGAAAAATTAGGGCTTTTGATTTTAAGCGATGTGCATTGCCGGCAGGATGTAAAAGCGGCGGCCAAGGTTTTGGACATAATTCAGATTCCGGCGTTTTTATCCCGTCAGACCGACCTTTTGATTGAGGCGGCGCGCACGGGAAAGGTGGTTAATATCAAAAAGGGCCAATTCCTGGCTCCCTGGGATATGGCTCCCAGCATCAAGAAGATAGAGGCCAGCGGAAATAAAAATATCCTGATTACCGAAAGAGGGATTAGTTTTGGCTATAATAATCTGGTTTCGGATTTACGGGCTTTAGCCATAATCCGGGATTTTGGTTATCCGGTGATTTATGATGCTACTCATAGCGTTCAGCTTCCCGGGGGAGGAGGCAGTTGTTCGGGCGGCGAGCGTCGTTTTGTCCCGGGCCTGTCCCGGGCGGCAGTGGCCTTTGGCTGTGACGGATTATTTCTGGAGGTGCACCCTGACCCTGATAAGGCTCTTTGTGATGGGCCGAACATGGTTTCTTTGAAAGAACTTAAAGCCCTGCTTAAACAGGTTAAAAACATTGAAAGGGCGTTGAAATGATTCTTAGCCGGGCTAAAGAGGTTTTTAAAATAGAAGCTGAGGCGATAGCCAGCCTCTCCTCCAAGTTAGATGATAATTTCGTCCAGGCGGTAGAGGCGATGTATAATTGCCGGGGGCGGGTGGTGGTCAGCGGAATGGGTAAGACCGGCATCATCGGCCAGAAGATATCCGCGACCCTGTCTTCTCTGGGGACTCCCAGCATTTGGCTGCATTCCGCGGAGGCCACGCACGGAGACTTAGGAAGGGTGACCAAGGATGATGTGGTGATTGTTCTTTCTAACAGCGGTGAAACCGAAGAGACTAAAAATTTACTGCCCATATTAAAGAAGATTGGAGCCAGGATTATTGCCATTACCGGAAATAAGAATTCCACCTTAGCCAAATATTCGGATATAGTCCTGGATGTCTCGGTCAAGAAAGAGGCCTGCACCTTAGGGCTGGCTCCTACCTCATCCACTACCGCCGCCCTGGCCATGGGAGATGCCCTGGCCGTGTGCCTGGTCGAGAAAAAAGGTTTTAAAGAAAAAGATTTCGCCTTGTATCATCCCGGGGGGGTATTAGGAAAGAGGCTACTTCTAAAAGTTGAGGATATTATGCGTAAAGGAAAAGCCAATCCTATTGTCAAGGAGGAGGCGGTTGTCAAGGATGTGCTTTACGCTATTACCGGCGCCCGGGCCGGCGCGGCCTCGGTTGTAGATAAGTCGGGAAGGCTAAGCGGTATTTTTACCGACGGAGATCTGAGGAGGCATTTAGAGCGCGGCGCGGATTTAGCTTCGCGAAAAGTAAAAGAGGTTATGACTAAGAATCCTGTTACCATCCACCCGCGGCAATTAGCGGCCGAGGCCTTAAGAATCCTGGAAGAAAAAAAGATTGATGAGCTTCCGGTGGTGGATGAGCGTGCTAAACCGGTGGGTATGCTGGATATTCAGGATATCTTACGGGCGGGGCTGGTGTAATGCAGTTCACAGTTGACAGTTTCCGCCGAAGGCGGACCAGCCTACGGCTGGCGCAGTTGACAGGGCGGATTAAAAAGATAAAACTGCTTATTCTGGATGTGGACGGGGTGCTTACTGACGGCAGGATAATTTATGATTCTCAGGGCCGGGATTCCAAGTTTTTTGATGTGCATGACGG
>DOMD01000215.1 GCA_003510525.1 Candidatus Omnitrophota bacterium | reverse complement strand
CCGGCTGATTCCAGGGCTTTAGCCACACTCCTTAAATTCCCCATGCCGTAATCAATGACCGCGATCATAAACTTCCCTTAGTAGACAATATTCCCTTTATCCGCGGGTCAATGCTCACTGCCTCCCTTAAAGCCCTGGCCAGGGCCTTGAAAACCGCCTCAATGATATGGTGCGAGTCTTCGCCATAAATTACCTCAACATGCAGGGTC
Organism: Candidatus Omnitrophota bacterium; assembly: GCA_003510525.1. Classification (GTDB taxonomy): domain Bacteria; phylum Omnitrophota; class Gorgyraeia; order Gygaellales; family UBA12090; genus UBA12090. The sequence continues at coordinate 5,432 of DOMD01000215.1, read as the reverse complement.
ATTCCGGCAGTATTCACCAAAGCCTGTAAAAATTGTTTGAGATAATTCAGGCTGTATCCTTCCTTCTTAAGAACCGAAAGCTGAGAGCCGAAAGCTGAAAGCTGAAAATACGGCCTGCCGCTCAAATCCAGGCTTACCTCAACCAGGGCCTCATCAATGGGCACCGAGGCAAAACCAAAACGACGAATACCCTGTTTATCAGCTAAGGCCTTTTTTATGGCTAAGCCCAAAACTATTCCCACATCTTCATTGGTATGGTGAATATCCACATCCACATCACCCCGGGCCTTAAGCGTTAAATCAAACAAGCCGTGCCTGGCGAAAAGATTAAGCATATGGTTTAAGAAGCCTATCGGGGTACGGACAACAGAACTGCCCCCGCCATCCAAATTTATCTGGAGGCTGATTCTAGTTTCTGTGGTATTCCTCTCAATCGCGGCTTTTCTATTCATATTCATAAAGAAAATTTTCGCGTCTTTGCGGTGCGCGTTATTTCTAACATATTTTGCGCTTTCGCGGTTTATTCAAACCTCGCCTGGACTGACTCCAGGTGCTTGGTCAATCCCTCGATACCGGCTATTTTTTCTAAAGGAGCTCGCGCGCTCTCTAAGGCCTTTCTGGAATAGCTGATAATATGGCTGGATTTAACAAAATCCGCTAAAGAAAGCCCGGAAAAAAACCTGGCCGTACCGCTGGTAGGCAGGACATGGCTGGGCCCGGCAATATAATCCCCGATAGCTACCGGGCTATACTGGCCTAAGAATACCGCCCCGGCATTTTTTATTTTTTTCACAATCTTACGGGGATTTTTAATCAATATCTCCAGGTGTTCAGGGGCTATTCTGTTGGCCACCTCAATAGCCTGCTCAAGGTTTTTAACTAAAACCGCGTAACCTGAATTTATCTCCTGCCTGAAATATTTAGCTTGGGCTTTAGAAGTAGTAATTAAAACCGCCAAGCCGCCGCGATGTTCACCCTGAGCCAGAAGGTCGGCCTTGACATAAGAATTGTGGCTGTGGCGGTTGGCAATCACCACCAACTCCGTAGGCCCGGCCAACATATCAATATCCACATAACCGTAAAGCTGGCGCTTGGCCTCGGTAACATAGATATTACCGGGTCCGACAATTTTATCTACCCGGGCAACCGTCTTGGTTCCCAAGGCCAAGGCGGAAATTGCCTGGGCCCCGCCGATCTTATAAATTTCATCCACCTTAAGCAGGTCAGCCGCCGCCAGGATATGAGGATTGATATTTCCGGTTTTATCCGGAGGCGTGGCTAAAGATATCCTTTTTACCCCGGCAATCTTGGCCGGTAAAACCGTCATATACACGGTAGAGACTAACGGAGCCTGCCCTCCCGGGACATACACACCCACGGATTCAATAGGGCTAAACTGCTCACCCAAAAATACCCCGTCTTTATTCTTAATATTCCAATCTTTCCTGGCCTGCCTTTTATAAAAGTTAGACACATTCTCAATTACCAGCTTAAGGCTGGAGACGAAATCCGGGCTGATATTCTGATAGGCCCCGCTGATTTCCGCCTGGCTGAGGCGAATCTGCTTTGGCGAGAGCTTAACCTTGTCGTATTTTTTAGTATAGCGAACCAAGGCTTCATCTCCGTATAAACGCACATCTTCGATAATTCTGGCTACCCGGGAAATAACCTTAGGCTTGCGGCAGAATGAGCGGTTATAAATCTTATCTAATTCTTGGGAACCGTATTTTAAGATCTTCATATTATTACATTAGTTTTTGACGAATGATTTCCTTGAACTTTTCCAGGGCTTTATCCAGGCCCGCGGGGTTGCTTCCTCCGGCCTGGGCCATATTCGCCCGGCCGCCTCCGGAACCCTCAATTAGAATGGCAGCTTCTTTAATTATTTTCGCGGCGTCCAGGCCTTTGTCTACCAAGTCTGCGGATACACTGACCGTCAGCCAGGCCTTTTGAGCCTCTGATGAGCCCAGGCAAAGGGCATAAGAAGAGACCCTGGATTTAATCAAATCACTTAACTGGCGCAACAGGCCCATGTCCACATCCTGATACTGAGAGCAAATCAGACTTGAGCCTTTAATGACTTCAGACTTACCGGCCAATTCCGCGGTGTCGCGCTTAAACAGTTCCAGCCTTAAGCGGGAAAACTCCTTTTCTAAATTCCCTAATTTTTTGAATTTATCCTCCAGTAAGGCCAAAACCTTATCCTCTGAAGATTGGGTTAAATCTATAAGCTTAGCAATAATTTCCTGAGCCTGCCTATAGGCCTCCCAGGCGGCCTTGCCGGTTGAGGCCTCTATTCTACGCACTCCCTTAGCGATAGAGCCTTCAGAAATTATCTTAAATAAACCGACCTGGGAAGAATTATCCAGGTGGGTTCCGCCGCAAAGCTCTTTAGAAAAATCCTGAATATCCACCAGGCGCACCTTGTCCTCATATTTCTCGTTAAATAAGGCGATAGCGCCTGATTTCTTTGCCATTTTCAGACTCATCTGTCGCAGCGAAATCTCCAGACCGGCCAGAATTTTCTCCTGAACTAAATCTTCAACCCGTTTCAGGTTTTCCGCGGATATTTTATCGGAATGAATAAAGTCAAAACGCAAACGATCAGGCTCAACCAAAGAACCGGCCTGCTGGATATGAGAACCGAGAACCTGCCGAAGCGATGCCTGTAAAAGATGGGTGGCGGTATGGGCCCGGGCAACTGCCTTTCGCCTGGAGTAATCAACCTGACAATTAACCAAATCAGCGCTTTTTAGTTTCCCCGCGGCCAACCTGCCGCGGTGCAAATATACCTTTCCTTCTTTTCGGGTATCCTCCACCTCAAAGACGCTGTTTCCTTTTATGATTCTGCCTTGATCACCGACCTGCCCTCCGGACTCCGCGTAAAAAGAGGTTTTATCCAAAACAATCTCGCAGGCCTCGCCCGCGCCAACAGACCGAACCCCCTCACCGGCCTTGATTATCTTTAAAATCCTGGCTTCTTTTAGAGAAAGTTTTTGGTAACCTGAAAATTTAGTTTCTTCCAATTTGGAAATCAAGGCGCTTCCGGTGAAAATTCCCTGGCTAATTTTGCTGGATTTCTTGGAACGCTCCTTCTGCTTTTCTAAATCCTGGTTAAATTCTTCTTCATTAATTTCAAACCCATTTTCTTTCGCCCAGGCTTTGGTGATTTCTAAAGGTATGCCGTAAGTATCGTAAAGCTTAAAGGCAGTATGCCCGGCAGTGCTCAAGCGGGATAAATTATCCTTAAATTCACTTTTCAAAATCCTCGGGGCATCTTTTAAAACCGAGATAAAATTCTTCTCCTCAGTATTTATAACCTCGGCAATATTCTTTGCTTTAGCCTTTAACTCCGGGTAAACCCCAAAGAAAATATCCGCCACAATCGGAGTCAGCTTATACAAAAACGGCTCTTTTATTCCCAAGGTATATCCGTGAAACCCGGATTTACGGATGAGCTTACGAACCACATAGCCTCTTTCTTCATTAGAGGGAATTACCCCATCGTAAATAGCGAAAACAACTGCCCGGGCGTGGTCGGCGATGGCGTTAATTAGTCGATAGTCAATAGTCAATAGGCGATAGTCTAAAATGGCTTTAATTATAGGCCTGAAGATGTCGATTTCAAAATTGCTTTGGACTCCCTGCAGGACTGAGGCCATCCGCTCTAAACCCATGCCGGTATCTATGTTCTTATTGGGTAGCGGCTCTAAGACTCCTTTAGAAACCCGGTTAAACTGGGTAAAAACCAAATTCCAAATCTCCACAAACCGGCCGCAGGAACAGCCCGGTTTGCAATCCGGCTTCTTACAGCCGACATCAAACCCATAATCGAAAAAAATCTCCGAGCACGGGCCGCACGGCCCATTGGGGCCATCTTCAATGGCATTAGCCGGCCAGAAATTGTCTTTGGCGCCCAATCGGACAATCCTCTCCTTAGGAAAATTGACCTTTTTGCTCCAAATAGCATAGGCCTCCCCATCATCCTGATACACTGAAACCCAGAGCACTTCAGATTTAAGTTTCAGCTCCTCAGTCAAGAATTCCCAGGCCCATTGAATTGCCTCTTCCTTAAAATAAGAACCAAAAGAAAAGTTACCCAGCATCTCAAAGAAGGTATGATGACACGCGGTTACCCCCACCCTATCCAGGTCATCGGTCCTCAAACAGCGCTGACAGCTGACTGCCCGGTTAAAATCCGAAACCTGCCCCATGAATTCATTCTTAAATTGAGCCATTCCCGCGGAGGTAAAAAGCACCGTAGGATCATCCGTAGGAACAAGCGAAGCTGAAGGTATAACCTTATGCGCTCTTTTGGCGAAAAAATCAAGATATTTTTTGCGTAAGGTATCGGTATTCATAATTCAGTTATTATTTCACTTATGGTTTCATGAGAAAAGCCGCGGCGGGTGAGATAGCCGTATAATTTGGGTTTGATTTTCTCAGCCGGCTCTTTTCTTTCTTTAAGTTTGTTAAACTGCCTTTGGGTTAATTCCCGCGCCAGACTGACCTCATCAACCTCTTTTTTCTTTAAGCTAATCAGCTCCTGAACGAGCTCAATAGATAACCCCTTGGACTCAAGCTCCCGTTCAATCGCCTTAAAACCTAAAGGTTTATTTAGGCGGCCTTCTATCCAGAAATTAGCGAATTTCCGATCATTGATATGGCCCTTCTCTTTAAAATAAGCTATGAGCTCATCAATAAGCGCGGCTGAAAAATTTTTAAACTTAAGCTTATCCCTAATCTCAAATTCAGTGCGTAATCTAAGCTTAAGCAGGCGCCAAACATAATTGCGCCCGGCAGGCAAATCTCTATTCACTCTTTATCACGAAGAAACCCCGGACAGTGCGCGCCAAACAATCGCCTTTGGCGGCCTGAATTACCTTTTTGTAGGCAGTAATACTATCAATATAAATCCGGTTAATTTCCAGAATCACATCTCCGGAGACTATTCCCGCCTCTTCGGCCGGGCTATCCGGCTGAACATCCACAACCGCTACCCCCGCGTAACCGCCTAAGCGCGATTTACCGGCTGAATCCGGAGTAATCGCCTCGACTTTAATACCTCTCCAATAATCTGATGACGTTTCGCGGACGGCAGGTTTACCCGCCTCGTCAATATTTTCAGGCCGGCTGCCGATAACCGCGGTTAAAGATAAAGGCTTTTTATCTCTAAGCATATCCAGTTTAATCCTGGCGCCCGGTTCGCTGTTTCCCACTATTTTAAGTAGCGCGTTGGCATTATTTGTCTCTTTGCCGTCAAGCTTTAGGATGATATCACCATTCTTTATTCCCGCCTTACTGGCCGGACTGTCCTCTAAAACCTGAGAGACTAAAACCCCTTTTTTATCGGCCAAACCAAAATAAGCGGCTAAGGTATCGTCTAAATTCTGGATGGTAATTCCCAGCCACCCGTAAATAACCTTTTTCCC
>DOMD01000109.1:2213-4612 GCA_003510525.1 Candidatus Omnitrophota bacterium | reverse complement strand
AAGCCTTCTATTTCTTTATTTAGTTTTTCTATCTCTTTTTCTATATCAATCAACCCCTCCAGCTCCAAAAACACCTGGATATTGCCGGAGATAGCGCTAATGCCTTTTTTACGCTCTGCGTCTTGCGAACCGATATTTAATTCTTCCAATTTAGCCAGGTTGATAATATATTGAGAAACCTGCTCCAAAATCTTTTTGCTCTTTTTGTCTTTAGTTAACAAGCTGACCTTGACGCTTTGAGCCGAAGTGAGTTTCATTTGGGCCTTGAGATTTCGGACCACGGTAATAACCTCAATGGCTATTCGCATCGCGCCTTCGGCATTTTTATCAATCATCTGCTTCTGGATGTGCGGCCAACTTTGAACCATAATGCTCTTAGTAGGGGCAGGTTCTGAACCTGCCCCTACTATCAATTTCTGCCAAATTTCCTCAGTGATAAACGGCATAAAAGGATGCAAACACCTCAGAGTCTTTTCCAAGACTTTATAAAGAACAATCTGGGCATTTTCTTTTTGTTTTTTACTGTGGCCTATCGACTGTGGACTATCGACTAGAACTGGCTTAGCCAATTCTAAATACCAATCACAAAACTCGTGCCAGACGAATTCGTAGAGGATTCCCGCGGCCTGATTAAAGTTATAGCCGTCTAAGGCCTGGTTCAAGGATTTAAGCATAGAGTAAAACCGGCTCAAAATCCAGCGCTCCGGCAATTCCAATTTTTCCTTTTCAAAAAACAGGCAAAGATCCGTATTCACCAGGCCAGAGGGCCGTGGTTGGGCTTCCCCTTGCCCAAGCCACACGCTCAAATCCAGGTTCATCAATGAAAAACGCGAGGCGTTCCAAAGCTTATTGGCAAAATTCCTGCCCAATTCAAATTTCTGCTCCGACAGGTAGACATCCTGGCCCACGGAGGTCAAAGACATCAGGCTGAATCTTAAGGCATCAGTGCCGTATTGAGCGATAATATCTAAAGGGTCAATAATATTACCCAGAGATTTGGACATCTTTTTGCCTTCGATATCCCGGACCGTGCCGTGGATATAGACATCCCGGAAAGGCTCTTTACCCATAAACTCAAAACCGGCCATAATCATCCGGGCCACCCAGAAAAAGATTATCTCCGGGGCGGTGATAAGAACCGAGGTGGGATAGAAGTAATCTAACTCTGCTTTCAGCTTTCTGCTTTCAGCTTTCTGCTTATTATCAGCTGATGGCTGATGGCTGACAGCTGAGGGCTGAAAGGGCCAGCCAAAGGTGGCAAAAGGCCACAGCCAGGAAGAAAACCAGGTGTCTAACACATCCTCGTCTTGATAAATATCCGTAGAGCCGCAAACCGGGCACTTCTCTGGCTTTGCTTTAGAGACGATTATTCCTTTTTTGTTTTCAGCTTTCAGCTCTCTGCTTTCAGCTTTTTGCTGACAGCTGACAGCTGACAGCTGACAGCTTTTACAGTAGTAGACAGGCAAGCGATGCCCCCACCAAATCTGCCGGGAGATGCACCAATCGCGGATATTTTCCATCCAGTTCAAATATACCTTAGTCCAACGCTTAGGGTAGAATTTAATGGTGCCGTCTTTGACTGCCTTAATTGCCGGTTCAGCCAAAGGTTTCATCTTCACAAACCACTGCCGGGATAAATACGGCTCAACTATAGTATTACAGCGGTAACAATGGCCGACCGAATGTGTATGCGGTTCTATTTTCTCCAGAAGCTTTCTTGCTCTTAAATCTTCTACTATCGCCTCCCGGGCCTCAAACCTGTCCCTGCCCGCGTATTCCCCGGCGGCGCTGTTTAACCGCGCGTCCGGATGCATTATATTTATGAATTCCAGATTATGACGCTTGCCCATTTCATAATCATTAGGATCATGAGCCGGAGTAACCTTTACCGCGCCGGTGCCGAATTTTGAATCCACGAATTCATCAGCGATAATTTTAATTTCCCGCTCAAGTAAAGGTAAAATAACCGCCTGGCCGATAAGTTTTTTATACCGCCGGTCTTTGGGATTAACCGCCACCGCGGCATCCCCCAGCATGGTCTCCGGCCGGGTAGTCGCCACCACAATATAGTCAACAGTCGATAGTCGATAGTCGATAGCTTTTGTTTTTTCTGCGGACTGCGGACAGGCAGGGCCTGTGGACTTTTTAAGAGGATATTTTAGGTAATATAAGTTCCCTGCTATTTCATGATGCACTACCTCTTCATCGGATAAGGCGGTCTGGCAGCGCGGACACCAATTGATGATTCTATCTCCTTGATAAATCAGGCCCTTGTCCCACAGCCTGACAAAAACCTCCCGCACCGCCTGGGAATACTCCTCATCCATGGTAAATCTGGTCCGCTCCCAATCACAGGAAGCCCCTAATTTCTTGAGCTGTTTAATTATGGTTGAGCCGTA
>DOMD01000109.1:0-2141 GCA_003510525.1 Candidatus Omnitrophota bacterium | reverse complement strand
AAAATACCGGTAACATTGGGCGGAGGGATAACAACGCAGAAAGGCTTCTTATCAGGATTGGCCCTGGCAGCAAACAAATTCCGCTCCTGCCAATACTTATATATCCTGTCCTCAACCTCTTTAGGTTCGTAGCGGCTATTCAACTCAATCATAGCTTCTTTATGCTCTTTGCTGTTATTTCGTTCCATCTTTTAACAGCTTATACTCCACGCTGTCTACCAGGGCCTGCCAGCTGGCCTCAATGATATTCCCGGATACCCCTACCGTTCCCCAGGAATCCTTTTCATCCTGGGATTGGATGAGCACCCGCACCCTGGCGGCGGTGCCGGCCTTCTCGTCCAGCACCCGCACCTTAAAATCCGACAGATGCATCCGGCTTAAATTAGGATAAAAAGATTTAAGAGCTTTACGCAAGGCGTTATCCAGGGCGTTTACCGGTCCGTCTCCATCGGCGGCGGTATGTTCCAGCATTCCTTTAACCCTCACCTTAATAATCGCCTCTGAAGTAATTCTTCCATCGGGTTTTTTCTCCACCACCACCCGGAAACTCTCCAAATCAAAAAATTTATTATATTGTTTAAGGGCGCGCTTAATCAGGATTTCAAAAGAGGCATCCGCGGCCTCAAACTGATAACCCTGGTGCTCTAAATCCTGTAGCAGCTTTAAGATTTTCCTGGCTTGGGGTGATTTTTTATCCAGGTCAATAGCAAATTCCTTGGCCTTTAAGACAATAGGCATCTTGCCGGAAAGCTCAGAAGCCAAAAGCCGGCGGTGATTACCCACTAAGTCCGGGTCAATATGTTCGTAGGTCTTGGGGTTTTTAAGCATGGCGTCAATATGCACCCCGCCTTTATGCGCAAAGGCCGAAGCCCCCACAAATGGTTGATTCGGCTGTTGGCGCAGATTGGAAATCTCGCTGATAAAATGCGAAGCTTTGGTTAACTCTTTAAGATTCTTGTCCGGGATACAGTCAACATTCAGCTTAGTCTTTAAAATACCGATGATGGTGGAAAGATCGGCATTACCGCAGCGTTCACCATAACCGTTAAAGGTTCCCTGAACATGGATAAGGCCGTTTTCCAGCGCGAGGATAGAATTAGCCACCGCCAAACCTAAATCATTATGGGCGTGGATTCCCAAGGCCGCCTTTAATTTGGGGGCAGCCTGGTGAATAATCCGGATCAACTCCGAACTTATTGTCCCACCGTTGGTATCGCAAAAGACTATTCTGACGGCCCCGGCATCCTGGGCGGCCAAAACCGTCTTTAAGGCGTATTCGGGATTGCTCTTATAGCCGTCAAAAAAATGCTCGCAGTCATAAATTACGGTCTTTCCTTTGGAAGCCAGATAGGAAACAGTATCCGCGATTATTTTAAGATTTTCCTCTAAAGAAATCTTTAAGACATCCTTAATATGCAAATCCCAGGTCTTGCCAAAGATGGTAACCGCTTTAGTTTGGGCCTCAAGTATGCTTTTTAGGCTAGGGTCCTGATTCACCTTTTTATCCGCCCGGCGGGTAGCCCCAAAAGCGGTAAGGATAGCGTTCTTAAGCGGTTGGTTTCTTAAAATCTTAAAAACCTCTTTATCTTTGGGGTTAGCCGGCCAGCCCGCCTCAATGAAGTGGACCCCCAGTTGATCAAGCCTTCGGGCAATCCGCACCTTATCCTGAACCGAATAGGAAATCCCCTCGGTCTGGGCCCCGTCGCGCAAAGTGGTATCATAAAGCTCTATTTTACGCATATTACCTCTCTATTTTTTATTCAGGCCGCTGGCCAGAAGGCCGTGGTTGGGCTTCCTATGGCCCAAGCCGAATTTCTGATGCAAAGCCCTGAGGGCGGCCTCGGCGAATTTCTTCTTAATGATACAGGAGATACTTATTTCAGAGGTAGAAATCATCTCAATATTTATTTTCTCATCAGCCAGGGTTTCAAACATCTTGGCGGCTACCCCGGAATGGGTCTTCATCCCTACCCCGACTATGGAAACCCGGGAGATATCCGAATCCTCTAACACCTGAAGCTCTCCTAAACCGCTGGCCAGATGGCCGTGGTTGGGCTTCCCATAGCCCAAGCCGCTGGCCGCCTTTTTAGTCAACCTGATTGCCCTGGCCCCGTCGTTTTTAGGAACAGTAAAAGAAATAT
>DOMD01000058.1 GCA_003510525.1 Candidatus Omnitrophota bacterium | reverse complement strand
TAAGGCCGGATGCCCCGGAGCAGATAATTGACCCGGAGCTGGAGAAGACCGATATCGGCAGGATAATGCTTGAGGCTGACCTTAACCTAAAAAAGGACACCTCCGCTTGGACCTCGCCGCAAACCAAGGAAGGCCGAGAATACTGGGATAAGCTTTATAAAAAGGCGGGAGAGCTTTTCGGAAGCGAGAATATCACCATACCTACTATTACCCGTCCCTGGATAGTCCCGGGTGAGATTATTGTCCGGGAGTCCGGCTCCGGGGCCTACATCTACAAGGCCGCGCTCAAGGTGATGCTGGAGGAAGACTATCTGACCAGTAGGGGCGGTTCNNGCGGTTCGCGAACCGCCCCTACGTATCAACAATACGCCTTTTCTGATCCCAGATTAAAAGAACTCAACCAATACTCTACTCAGCTTATCCGAGAATTAATTATCCCCAAACTCACCAAAGAGGTGAACCGGGCCAAAAGATATGCTCCACTTAGACAGGTATTTTATTCCTTAGTGCTTTCCCGCTGGTTCAAGGAGCGCTTTAACCATTCCCCCTTCGACTTTGCTCAGGGTAAACAAGCCAACAATAAATTAACTAAACTCATAGATTCAGGAAACCTAACTAACCTTAGCTCCCAAGAGGCCTGGGATAAGACTACCTACTTCCAAGCCTACCAGAAGTCCTTTAAGGAGGGCGAATACAACCTCTCCGAACCCGTCTACACCCCTACCGGACAGCTAATCCGCCGCTATGTCAGCGGAGGAGTGTCTAATCTACAACCGCCTACCCTTGATCATATATATACTGCCAACTCCTCAATTGTAGAGTCAGCGAATAGCTCTATGGTGAATATAAGCGGCGATGATTTAGGTGAAGCCGTAACCGGAGCCGGCTCGCCGCTGGATTTACGTTCTTCATTAATAAGTGAGGCAAATATTTTACTTAAATATCTGGGCATAAAGAATGTTCCCCCAATAAAGGAGGATATGGATCTTCTCACGCTTAAAAAAGTATTTGATGAAGTAATTAATGAAGAAACTGAGAAATTCGATAAAAAGTACAGTTTCGACGATAAAAAGAACAGTAGCCGCCGGAGAACTGAGTGGATATTGGGTATGAAATATTTAGAGGAATTTTCTAAGAAACTGTCCCTGGCCATAGGATTAGAAGAAATAGCTGAGATTTCAAGAAAACTGGAAGAAAAAACCGTAAGCCTTGTTACGATAGAGAAAGATAAAACAGAATTACAAAGACTATCTGAAGAGTTGGCGAAAAAGATTGAAGAACTTAAGAAACATATTGCCACCAGCTCGCCGATAAGCGAAGAGATGAAAAGCTTATTGATTGAACTTAATCAGAAGATGAAAGTAATTGATGGTTACGCGTCTACTTTATTTACCCAAACTCTTAGTCTTGATTTAACAGTGATGCGTATAGAAGATCTACGCATTATTAACTCGATGGTTACAAAGTTAGGTGAACTACGAGTAACGTTAAATGATGTTAGCGGAAAAATACAAACCGGGTTAAAGTTTTCTTTTGAGCCAGAGACAATTTTGGCCGCGGAAGCAAAGAAATTAGGAATAAATCAGGAATTTCTTAAAGGTATCCTTAAGACCAATCCAAAAAAAGTGCTAAGCACAGGAGAAGAGATACTCGATTTTAATCGATTTATGCTTGGCAGGGAAATATCTATTGCAGGACATAGCTATAATAGCTTTATAATTTATAGGCCGAATTACCTTTCCGACGATCAACAGCATTGTCGTGTTGTGCTTCAGAAAAAAGGGNNGTTATATATTTATCCAGATTATCTAGAAGTGGTCATAAAGAATGAAGCGGTAAAGAAAGAGTTGGCGAGACAATTTCCCGCCTTAAAATATATAATAGATTCTATCTGGGAAGCCTTAAATGTTTCTTCCGCCATTATACCCGAAGAAACCCCAGGCGCCGTCTCACCGCTTACAGAGAAACTCAAAGGAGAGTTGGAAATAATTAAGGCGCTTAATAAAGACTTATCAGGCATAAATATAATTGATTTACGGGAGAAATACCCGTTCCTTGATAGAAAACAAAGGGGAATAGCTAATTATACTTCAAAATTATCAGACATGTTAAAATCCATAACTACGGGTAAGTTTGCATTTAATGATGTAGATGTATATGAGCGGTATGATATTATCAAAGAAATTGCGCGGGAATTGGGTGTTTGTAAAGCCCATATTAACAATATAAGCGCAGGTTTTAACCAGAAAGATGATAAAAAATATTATACGTGGTATGAATATGTATTTGATATCTCTGTGGCTATAGGATCAATAAAAAGTTTCTTGAATCGAGAGGAAATTATAGTATGGAAAGAAATAATGAAGAAAATACTGCTTGAAGAAATCGGCTTAGATAGGAATTTCTTTACTAAGGTGTTTGAGGAAAAAAATGAGATTAGTTATTCCTATAACATCCCTGCTTATGAACCAGCAGTGCAATTTTTTAATGGCCTGTCTCTTAGAGATATTTATATGCTACTAAGAGCTGATGATGCAGATGGTGGATTGGACAGTGAAGTTTACGGCTATATTGATATTGATGTGGCAGATAGCGAGCGACACCAGAGCACCATTTCGATTGTTTATTACAAAAATGACGATATTGATATACGTATAAATGAAATAGGAGTTGATATTTTGGTGACCGAGTATGCTTATGCAGTTACTGGTATGGATATGCCGATATATATGCTAACGCAGCGATCACCGGGACAGGAAACGATTGAGGAGTCTAGGAATTTTTTTAAAAGAGTTAAATTTAAAATAGAAGAGCGGCATAAAAGTGGTGCGTCGTCAGCTCTTAATTCCCAAACAACCATAACTCCTGAATTTCCCGG
>DOMD01000130.1 GCA_003510525.1 Candidatus Omnitrophota bacterium | reverse complement strand
CCGGATTGGTGGCCGATTATGCCTCCTAAAGCCGCCCCGCCCAATCCTCCTAAAGCCGCCCCTTTTTGAGTGGTGGTGCATCCTGATAACGCGGCGCCAAGCGCCAGTGTTGACAATAAAAATACCTCTTTTCTCATTTTTTAATCCTCCTTATATCTTTGTTATTATAGGAAAGAAGCTCGTTTTTGTCAATACTTATTGACCGCCAAGCCCGGCAGGTATATAATAAGCAACGCAAAATAGGTCGAATCTAAATGAAAGGAGTAACTTAAAATGAGCAAGCGTAAAAGAAGAGGAAAGCTTAATTGGCGTTCCAAAAAGGCCAACAAAGGCAGAAAGCCGAATCTGGGTTAAAATTTTCCCCTCCACTGGTGGGAGGGGTTAGGGGAGGGGGAGAAGAATAGCTATGCAACTCTTGTGGATATTGCTAAGCACGCTGTTGGTGAGCATGGTTTCTCTCGTCGGGGCGCTGACCCTGGCGGTCAAAGAAAAATTGCTGAAGGCTGTTCTTTTCCTGCTGGTGGCTTTTTCTGCCGGGGCCCTGTTTGGAGGTGCTTTTCTGCACCTTATCCCCGAGGCTATAGAGCAAGGCAGTCAGCAAAGCGTATTTATCTTTGTGATCGGCGGCTTTGTTTTATTCTTTTTATTGGAGAAATACCTCTACTGGCGCCACTGCCATGACGGGGTTTGTCATCAGCATACCTTTACCTATATGAATATTTTCGGTGACAGCCTGCATAACTTTATTGATGGCCTGGTGATTGCCGGGAGTTTCGCGGTTTCAGTCAGATTGGGGCTGTTTACCACCCTGATGGTGATTATCCATGAAATCCCTCAGGAGCTGGGGGATTTCGGAGTCTTGGTGTATGGGGGGTTCAGCCGGCAAAAGGCCCTGTTTTACAATTTTCTCTCCGGTCTGTGCGCTTTTGGCGGTGCAATTCTGGGGTATTTTCTCTCTCATAAAATCGGCGGCTTTTCCCATATCCTACTGGGACTGACTGCCGGAGGCTTTATCTATATCTCCAGCGCCGACCTGGTCCCTGAGATCCATAAGGAAACCGATGTCCGAAAATCCGCCCTTTCCTTAGTCTTTTTCTTGTTTGGGATCGTCTTGATGTATGTTTTAAAGAAATTTAGTTGACGATTTGGAGTTTATGTGGTATACTTTATTAAATATTTAATAAAGATGGTGTCGGCTGATTTATTTTTGCCTGGCTGAAACAACAGCCGGCAAAACGCCACGGAAATATTCCAGCCGGATTTGGTCTTTCCTTATGTCAGGAGAGGCCAAGTCCGGTTTTTTATTTGAAAAGTAGCGGCGCGATTTATCGCGTCCCGACTGACTATGGCAGGTATTCCGTGCTCAAACATCCTCGGCGTTTTCCCAAATACGACATTTTGGAATACCGCCTGCGGAACTGCGCGCGGAACACCTGCCACAGTCAGCCTTAAGCAAACCAAATTGGATATTTTCAGAGATGAATAAAATGTGTTTCCAAAATAAAAGGAGGGCAGTAGCTATGAAGAAAGTAACTGGAGTTTTGGCGGCGGTGGGATTGTTGATTTTGTATTCGGGAATTTCTTACGCTTCTCAAATGTACCAAAGGATTCAGGTGAAGCCGGTTGTTGTCCAGGGCCTGGTAGAGATTAGTTCTTCGGGTAAAGATGTTCAGGATGATGATGAGGGAAATATAAAGAAGGCCTACGATGTGGATGTGCATCAGGTGAACATAAAAGATTCGCCGGGGAGATTTAACGGAGTGAATGTGGTTCAGTATGTTCCTACCCGTGAGAGTTTTAACGGGGCTCAAGGTATTGACCAAAAGTTCTACGAAGTAAGGGCAGTTATACTGTCTAAAAACAAAGGTAAGGCCTTTGTTATCTTTGCAGGCACAAGCGCGAGTTATAAAATTATTCTGGATGCGGATAATAAGTTAGTCAGCGTAGAGGAGTATCAGAATGGTCAATTTTCCAAGAGCTGGAAGAAGTCTTTTAATGTAGCGCTGTATAAAACCTATGAGATATATCTGGAGGATTTGGGAGACTCCGGTGATAGCCGCGGGCGCTTAGTGATTACAGAGCATAAGTTTACCGATGGAATAGCTTTGGGCGATACTAAGGTTGTATCTTCCTATCTTGAAGATATGAAGTTAGATCCCATAAGTGATGCTCAGTTGTTGAATTTTTTTGTCGGGGCAGAAGCTTCCACCGTCTCTTTCTTTAATGAAGAAATAAAGATTTTTGAAGATGTGTAATAGTTGTCCCGCGCTCTTGATTGTCGACACCGGGTTATTTGTAGAGCAAGGAAATACAAAGTATTCGTTGAATTAGGGCGAGGGTAATAGTTTAATCAATTCCGGCAAGGAGGCTTTCCGGGGCAAAGAGTTCAAGGTCTTCTTCCAGGAGGAGTTCTCTGGTGGTAGAATCTTTTAACAGCGCGGCAACCAGGATATTAGCGTCAACAACTAAGCGCATCCGCTAAAGCAGTTTCTTAGTCTTTGCCCATTGTTTTCTTTTAATCATTCGTCCGTAGTTAACGGTGTCTTCTTGGTTGATGCGGCTATGAGAAAGCAGGGCATCCATCTTATTCAGGAGCTGGATTTTATTGATGATCGCTGCCCGGGCAACCTCTGACCAATTGATATACTTAAAAGCGTCCATCTTATGTTTTAAGTCCTTAGGGACTGATAATGTGAGAGAAGCCATAATTTTATCTCCTTTTTAGTTATGTTTAATACGTGTATTATGTTAACATACTGATTGATATATGTCAATATTTTCTAAATTACAAGTAATAAGCGATAGATTCTAGGAGAAAGCCCAATGTTTAAGAAAGCCATATCCCTAGTCGTATCCGTTAGTTTACTCTTAACCCAGCCGGTATTTGCTCAGGGAGTAGCCGAGTTGAATATCGGCAAATACTTGAGTCAAATGCCGGCCTGGCATACGGATAGCTTCCGCCCTCCGCGCTTGCGGTATATCTCTTACGATATCAAAAGCAATGACTTTAAGCTGTTATTAGACCAGGGTGACCTTGAAAAGTCACCAGGTCACCAGGACACAAAGTCACCGGAGAAATCGGAAAATGCTCTTAAGGTTGAGACCCAAAATTTATTTAATTATTTTCTAATAGGTTTAACTTTGCCTAATGACAAATTCTGGGTCAACCTTAGGCCGGATGCCCCGGAACAGATAATAGACCCGGAATTAGAAAAGACCGATATGGGACGGATAATGCTTGCGGCAGACCTCCAGCTAAAGAAAGACACCGCCGGCCTGACCTCGCCCCAGAACTCCGAAGGCAGAGAGTATTGGGATAAGTTGTATAAAAAGGCCGGAGAGCTTTTTGGGAC